>CAYTOG010000092.1:0-2547 GCA_964439765.1 uncultured Methanosarcinales archaeon | reverse complement strand
AGCGGTAAATGTTGGAGACATGAAAAAGTAGATGTTGAAATAAAACAACTAGAACAATGGTTCATTAAAACAACAGAATACTCTGATGAATTACTAGATAAAGTTGATGACCTAGAATGGCCAAATAGAATCAAAAGCATGCAAAAACATTGGATTGGTAAAAGTTATGGAACTGAAATTGACTTTGAAATTAATAAAAAGAAATGGAAAATATTCACAACGAGACCCGATACAATCTTTGGAGTTACATTCATGGTTGTTTCCGCACAACATCCAAAGTTAGATTCATTAGTAACACCCAAACAAAAGAAAGAAGTAGACAAATTCCTAAAGAAAGTAAAATCGGTTTCAGAAAAAGAACTAGAAGCTTTGGAAAAAGAAGGAGTTTTCACTGGATCATATGCAATTAACCCATTAAACAATGAAAAAGTACCTGTTTACGCAGGCAACTTCGTTCTAGCCGAATATGGTTCTGGGATGGTTATGGCCGTCCCTGCACACGACCAAAGGGACTTCGAATTTGCTAAGAAGTATAAAATTCCAATAAAGAACGTAATTATTCAAAAAGATTCTAAAAACAAACACCCAGACCTAGAGAAAGCATTCACTCCTTATGGCATCTTAGTTGATTCTGGAGATTTCACAGATATGGAGAGTGAAAAAGCAATTTCAAAACACCTAGAAAAAAATAAATTAGGTAAAAAAACAACACAGTACAAGTTCAGAGACTGGTTAGTTTCAAGACAGAGATACTGGGGAACACCAATACCTGTTATACACTGCAAGTCTTGCGGCATTGTCCCAGAAACAAAACTTCCAGTTCTACTTCCGCACGATGTAAAATTCGGAGAAGGAAACCCCTTACTAACAAATGAAAAGTTCGTAAATGTAAAATGTCCGAAATGTAAAAAAGATGCAAAGAGAGAAACAGATACAATGGATACATTCTTTGATTCTTCTTGGTATTATTTAAGATTCTGCGATGCAAACAATGATAAAGAAATGTTCAGCACTAAAAAAACAGATTATTGGATGCCAACAGACCAATACATTGGCGGAGCAGAACATGCATGCATGCATTTAATCTACGCAAGATTCCTAACAAAAGCACTAAGAGACCTAGGATATTTAAAAATTGATGAACCCTTCCCAAAACTATTCAATCAAGGAATGGTCTTAGGTGAAGACGGAGAAAAGATGTCCAAATCTAAGGGCAATGTTATTGATCCAAATGACATTTGTAAAAAGTATGGGTCGGACGCATTAAGATTCTTCCTAGTTTCATTGGCATCACCAGACAAAGATAGAAACTGGAGCGAAAAAGGTATTGAAGGCTCTTTTAGATTCATAAATAAGATTGTAGAATACGTAACAAATGCAAAAATAAAGAAATCAAGTGAAAAAAACCAACACAAAATCAACAAAGCAATAAAACATATCTATGAAGAATACGAAAACTTCAGATTCCACACAGCAACAATGAAGATTAGAGGCCTTTTAGAGGGCCTAGAACCAGAAATATCAAAAGAAGACATAGGAAGTCTTATCAAAATTATCGCACCAATCTGCCCACACCTAGCAGAAGAACTATGGAGCAACCTCAAAAACAAAGGCTTTGTTTCAATTGAATCCTGGCCAAAATGTGACGAAAGCAAGATCAATGAACAATTTGACAAGGAAGAAGAATTCACAGACAAAACAGTGTCAGATATATTAAACATATTAAACCTAATTGACAAAGAAATAAAGAAAGTTTATCTTTACGTACTTCCAAACGATGCGGATTCATACAATCTAAAAGATATAAAGAAACGTGTAGAAAAAGAAGTAATCCTTTACAAGGTAAATGACAAAAACAAATACAATCTATGATGCAACGTTTCCACATGTTTTGAAGAAAATATTTGCCAATACAGGGTTGAAATATGATAAGGAGTTGATTAAGAATTATGTTCCTTATGCTGGAATGTTGAATATTGACGAAGTTGATGATATTGGTAAGGCTTGGAGAGAAGTTGCAGGGAAAGTTGGTGTTGATGTTAAGACCTTAAGAGATGGCGTTTTACCACTTGCAGGGGCATATTCTATAGCTGAGCATGCAAGGAGTTTGTTGGTGTTATTGAGTGATGGTGCACTACCTAGCAATTCTGGACAGGCATATAACATTAGGGTTATGTTAAGAAGAGCGTTAGGATTTATTGATAAGTATAATTGGAATTTGGACTTGGCTGAGGTTTGTGAATGGCATGCAAAAGATTTGAGAGTTATTTTTCCTGAATTAAATGAAAATTTAGATGATGTTAAGAAGATTTTAGACGTTGAAGTGAATAAGTATAAGTCTACCAGGCAGAAATCAAGACAGATTGTTGCTGAAATTGTTTCAAAAGGTAAAACTGGAACTAAAGATCTTCTTAAGTTGTATAATGAGAAAGGAATTAGTCCGGAGTTGATTAGGGAAGAAGCTGAAAAGATTGGTAAAAAAATAGAAGTCCCCGACAACTTTTATTCCTTGCTTGCAGAAATGCATGTTGAAGAAGAGAAAAAACA
>CAYTOG010000091.1:1260-2589 GCA_964439765.1 uncultured Methanosarcinales archaeon | reverse complement strand
ATTGATCCTTCATTATCTTTGAGAAGTAAGAAGACTTTTTTCTCTTCTTCATCAAAACCACTTGTATCAACTTCTCTGATTTGTTCAGTTTTTCGCTTCTCACTTTTTGTAGGTGTGGATCCGTGTGTAAATATCATAAAAAATCCGCTTCCTAAGATTAAAAATGATATACCAAATGCTACAAGAATAATCCAAGAGGTATTATTTTGGTGAGCAGGGCAACTCTCCATATTAAGTGTAGGATCATCACTCACAACCTGACAGAGAAACGAAGACTGTGCATCAACATTCAGTTTTATGGCGGAAAGTATAACAATAAGAAAGATAGCTAACACTACAAGTAATATTCCAACATTTTTTTGATTTAATATGATCATTTTGTATTAAGTTAAGATTCTATCTCTTCTTTTTATTTTTTACTATTAATTCTCTTGTCCACCAGAAAATAATTCCAAAGATAAATGCTGCAATGGCAACGTATATTAGCCAAATTAGACTCATCCAAAAGAAGCCATATCCACTCATCATACCAAATCCGTTTCCATACATCATTTCCTTTTCCTCCTTTATTGTGCAACCACATCTATTACTTTTTTGAGTTTTTCTTCAACTTCATTTGCTATATCTCGTAAAGTTTCATTCTCGATCATTCCCATTGCAATTGATGGGACTATTGCTGAAACAAAAACATCTCCTTGTTGTTCATATACTATAACATTACATGGCAAAAGAAGGCCAATTTCTCTTTCAGTAATGAGTGCTTTGTGAGCGAATGGTGGATTGCATGCCCCTAAAATGATGTACTTATCAAAATCAACACCTAATTTTTTCTTTAGAGTGGTTTTCACATCAATTTCTGTGAGGATACCAAACCCCTTGCGAGCCAGAGCTTCTTTTGTTTTTAGTACAGCCTTTTCATATGATATTTCTACTTTTTTTGTATACCCATAATTCATTTTGTAACCTCTAACATTCTAAACACATCCTTGGATGCCATATTTTTCTTACGTGTTAATTTCATTTGTTTGATTATTCACAACTACAGCTAAACTCTTTTGCTAAAGAGAATTTTTCATCTACTTTGACTAATTTTACTTTGAGAACAAAAAAATTAATTAATTGATCAAATGTAAAATCTGAACCATGGCAGTTTTGAAATAATATAGTGTCAAGTTTACCCTCAAAAGATTTATTTAATTGTTCACCTAGTTGATCAATTGTGAAAAGATTCTTACCAAAGTGTTCTTTAATCTTAATTAAAACTTCTCTTGCAGCTATTGTTGTTTCCATTCCCTTACTTGTAGATTTTCCTTTATCTTTGTACTTTAT
>CAYTOG010000091.1:0-1250 GCA_964439765.1 uncultured Methanosarcinales archaeon | reverse complement strand
ATTTTTATAATTTTCTAACCGCAAAAACTTATCTACTTTATACTCTCCTAAACTTTCAATTTCTTTTTTGAGTTTAGAAAAATCAAGCCCTGGCTCATGTTCAATTACTACTTTGCCGGTTTTTACATCAACAGTGCATGAAGTAATTTCTGTAAAATCTGAACATACATCTTCCATAAGCATTTTGCATGATGGACAATGAAATCCTTTTACCGTAAATTCTGTTTTCATGTTTTATTTCACCTTTACTCTTTTTTTTTATATTACTCTTATCTCTGCTTGTTTACTTCCCATGCTACAGGTTACATCAACGATGCCTGGTTCTGTTGGGGTAAAACGAAGTGTTGAAATGCCTTTAGGAATAACATGTGTGACGCCATACTTAGGTACAACCATTGTACCCATACATCCACCTAATTGGAGTTTTGCATCAATCTCAAGTTCAACAGGAACACCTGCTTCAACTTCAAAAACGTTTGGATAAAAGCCTTTTTCTCGTGAGATTTCCATTTGTAATTTTTGTACAAAGCAGTCTTGAACTTCTGGGTTACATTCTTCAGTAGATTCTGCCTGGAGCGTTCCTGCGCTAATACCTTGGGTATTAGAAACAACGTCAAACCCTGCGCCAGGTGTTGTCATACCCATTGTGCATGAAAATCGAATATTCCCCATATCTTCTGGCATAAATTCGATAATTTTTTCAGTATCTCCTGGGAGGAATTCAGTAACACCTATTTTTGGTGCAGAAATTACTTGAGCACATCCTTGGGCTTTTGTTCCATCTATGATCCAACGTACTGGAACACCTTGTATAACAGTAAATTTGTGAGGATAATAGTCAAGACCAACAACGCTCATTCTTGCGATTTGAAATCCATCAATGAGTTCTACATTATCTGAGATGAAAACATCATCAGAACCAAACCCTAAATCAGATATGCTTGCTCCTGCAAGAGCCATTCCGTTTGGCATGTTAAATAATCCAAGCACTATAACTAACACAGCTGAAAAGGTCATAAAATGATGTTTTGCTTTTCCTTTTGTAAAACTTGAAAAAGCGCCAACACCAACTAAGGATGGCAGTGTTCCTAAAGAAAATGCAAGCATGGTAAGCGCACCTATCATAAAATCTCCTTTTCCCAAGACATAGAGTTGTAGGGCCTGTGTAAAACCACATGGTAAGAAAAATGTTGATCCACCAAACAAAAAGGCGGTAACTTTATGTTTAATTGCCTTTGGGTCTTCTTTTA
>CAYTOG010000090.1:0-2619 GCA_964439765.1 uncultured Methanosarcinales archaeon | reverse complement strand
ATCATTCCTAGCTGTGCTTTTTTTCCAAAAACCATTCCTATCACCTGCTTAATTATAACTATTATAACAACTATTATCTAATTAAGAAGCTAACTAACGTATATAAGGGTTACGGTAAGAGTTCAAAGGAATTCTATGTGAAAAAAGCGGCTTTGTGTAATTAATAGACGGTTATTTACACAAACTTTTCTTTTTTACACATTCTTCAAAATTGATTGAAATATTGCTCTCAAAAGCTTCTGTGATCAGAACGCAAATGTTGTGACAAAGAAACTTCATTTTGATTTCATTGACATTTCCTGCAAAATTCCGTGTCATCAAACCATCGCCAAACCTTCCTTTAACCATGGAGAAACAAGTCTCAACATTACTGCGTCTGTGGTATCGTTGCATGAACAAATGATTGTTGGCTTTGAAATGTGCAAACATCTGTCCCCAGATTAAAGAACCTCCTTGTTTACCTGTTATATTTTTCTTGAACGGAATGTATGGCACCATTCCAAGCTTATGAATAAACTCTAATGTCTTTTTAGAAGAGTACGCTCTGTCTGCAACAAAATATTTCATATCAAAAAAGCTAGTTCTATTTCCTAACACTTTTTGCAGAACCGGGTTATCATGAACATTTTTTTCTGTCACTTCAACAGATAGAATTGTGTTCGTTCTACACCCACATGCAGCGTGTGCTTTGCGCCATATACGTTCTTTACCCTCGGTCTTTCCCCATTTATGCTCAAACCAACGAGCAAAACGTGAAAGAGAAAATCCAGTTGCATCGATGGCGCCAGTCTCTTCAAGTTCTGCAAGCGGCAAAGAACTAAGTAAGATTAAATCGTCAAGCACTTTGCTTAATTTTTCATCATTAAAGAAATTATCAATGCTCTTGTAGCATGGTACATTTCGAATGTAACCTAATCTTTTTAATTCTTTGAGGATTGATTGTGCCTTGCGTAAATCACTTCTGTAGTACACTTTAATTGCCATGCAGAAGATTTTGTCTTGAACAGAGTATGATGGTCTACCTCGTTTTGGTTTATGGTCTTTTTCAATTGAAAGGAACAACAACTCTCGCAACAATTCTTTGAATAATCTATCTTCATTCGTTTTTGCTAAATCATATTGTGGCCAGTTTTGTGTATGCTTCTTTGGTTTACCTTCTGATTTGAACATATAATCAGCGAGAAGCTCTTGGCTACTTCTGTCATGATGAATGTTCTCATAACGATTGAGCAGCTTGCGTGTAAGCTGATCATAATATTCATTTGGTATTTCTGTAGGAAATTTTGCCATTGGTTTTACCTCACCCATCCACCACACAAAATTCTCTTTTCAAACAAAAGTAGTCCTACTTTATTTAAATATTTCGTAATTATTAGTCCAATTATCCTTCATTTTCAGTAAAATTTATAAAGAAACAAGTCCTACTAATTTTGTGAAATCTAAAAAAATAGGTTCTTTTCAAAATCTAGATCAGATCTATCATAAAGTTAAAACTAAAATCGAAGAAAATCAAACTGTATTTGAACAGAAGATTTATCATGATGGAAAACAATTTAGTTGTAAGTTGCCTGCAAAAATGATGGACCATTTCCATTATAAGAAAGGTGACAAATTACGATTTACTATTGATTTAACAGGAGAAGATCCTAGCCTCGCAGCAGAATATGTAGAAAATGAAAAAGATGAGTAAGATTGATTTGTACAGATATCAACTTATTATGGAATTTCTTCGCAAACGGCAACGTTGGACAACTATAAGTGCTGTTGCAAATGAGATTGGAGTAAGTTGGTCAAAAGCCAAAAGAGAATTAGAATTTCTGACCGAACACAAATACATAAAATCAAGAGAACTTGGTAAAACAAAAAGAAAAAAATATCGCTTTAATTTCCGTAGAAAATTTTACAAAGAAGTTATAGAGAAAGACATGTCTTAATTGGAAATAAAAATGGATTTAAAGAAAATTAAAAAGATTTGGGAACACATGCCAAAGAAAGAAAAGATAATAATAATCTCACTAATTTTAGCAATTATAACTTATGGGGTATTGAATTATTTTCTTCCAGAAAATATGTTTTTTCCATTTTAAGAGTTATTGTGCAAAATAAAAAAAGAAATCAATCATTGACTGAATGACATCCTTGTTCTGCATTCCACAGGGGCTTATCATCTGGACAATCATCGGGAATTCTAACACCACTAATATCACATTCTTCAGCAGAAGATGCTTCATAACCATCATCACAAACATAAACTGTTTCTGTGACTGTTTTTGTAAAGATGTCATCATAATTGATGTAAATAAACATCGCTACAACAACAAGACCCAAGATAACAAGAAACTGAATATTTTTCCACTTCATTTCAACACCCCTTATTCGCACTACATTATTGTAGCGCGCATCTTTATAATGTTTTCTACGATATTGTAGCATGAAGCGCAAGAGCCTTGATGTTCAGAAAGAGATTCTCAAAACTATAAAGAAGTACTCTGGGATTACAATGACTGAGCTTGAGCGCAAAGTTAGAACGAATCCTGCTTCTTTGAGAGAGCATTGTGTGCAGTTAGAATTTCTTGGATTAATTAAAATAAAGAAGACAAAAGAAACTACAATTTTATC
>CAYTOG010000089.1:0-2686 GCA_964439765.1 uncultured Methanosarcinales archaeon | reverse complement strand
CTTTCTGCCTCTGCTTTGATTTCTGTATCAGCGGCTTGCTCTTCCAGTTGTTTTTGGATTTCCTCAGGTGTTGGTGTGGTTTCCGGTACAGTAGGCGGGGTCGGCGCTGTTGGCGGGGCTACCGGCGTTGTTGTCGGTGGAGTTGGAGAAGTAGCTGGTGGGGGTGTTGGAGGGGAGGTTGGAGGTGTTCCGCTGCCTTCGCCATTGGTTGAATCATCAGTAACATCATTTACAAGATCATCAACTTGATTTTTCATTATTTGAGTTGCTTGATCCTCTATTTGTTTCTGGACTTCTTCTGCTGTTGGAGGAGTTTGTGGTTGTTGAGTATCTCCACCATCTGTGGATTTGTCTGTTACGTCAGTTACCAAATCATCAACTTGATTTTTCATAATCTCTTCGACTTTTTCCTCAACCGCTTCTTCAATAATTTTAACTGTTTCCGGAGGAAGTTCGTTTTTAATCTCCTCGGCGATTTTTGTTGCAATGGCCGGAGTAGATTCTGTGCTTGTTTTTGATAGTAATTCTTGCAAATTATCGTTTGTTGCAACTTCTTCTGCTACTTGTTTGGCAAGATCATCCATCATCATGCTTTTTTTTATAATCATTTGTGATTTGGCTGTCATTGTTTCTGCCAGTATTGGGCTAACTGCTTTTTGGATAGAAGGAGGAAGTGTTTTGTACGAAGCTGACGCTGTTGTGAAAGCTGCTTCATCCTCAATCCCGGCAATATTTTTTTCTATCTCAGATGTTAGAACGTTTGTGGCGGTATTTAGTTCTTCGTTGACAGCGATAAAGGTGGGGTTGGTTGTCATTGAGTTCATTACTAACAAGTTTTCCGGATCTGACCCAACCCATTCTTCATATGTTAGGTCTCCTTCTGCAATTTCGCCAAGCGCGTTTTCTGTGGTTTGCATCATTAATTCGTCGAGTATCAAGACTTGCTCTTCATCAATGTATGCAGTTTGCTCCATCATTATTTTGAGATTATCAACACTGTAATCTTCTCTGTATTCGTTAATGGTACCAGCCATGCTTTGTTTTTCTTCTGCAGTCAAGCCAAAGTCTCTGGCCGCTTCACCAATTTTTTCGTAATTTATTTCCTCTAGTTTATAATTTTCATCAAAGTCCTCTAATAAAGGATCAAGGATTACCTGCGCTTCTGGAGGTATATCAATTCCCATCAAATCTAAGGCAACGTATACAATTGTAGCTGCGTCAACGCTTTCGTCAATATTTGCAAGGAAAGTTTCCAATTGTTGCTTTTGAGCTTCTGAGAGTTCTTCGTTGATGATTAATGCTTGTAACAGTTCATCTGTTTTAGTTGGATCATAAGCTTCATCAACATCAGCTAGAATTGCACTTAGGATTTCAGCTTGGTCTTCGCTAAGAGGAACTCCTAATGCATCGAGGTATGTAACAATGTCTTCAAGAGATGTTGTTTCATCTATTTCTTGAATTTTTTTCTCAATTTCCGCTTTTTCTTCATCTGAGATTCCTCCGGCAGCAACTTCTACAAATTGTGAGATTTCTTCTCCGGTTAAACCATCATCAATTGTTGTTAGTAAGTCGGTTAACGCTTCTTCCTGAGCAGGTGAAAGTGTAACACCGAACATTTCAAGAAGAGGAACAATGTTTGATGAAGAAGTATTTTCGTCAATTTCAGCTAGAGCTGTTTTAATTTGTTCTTTTTCTTCGTCATTAAGTTTTTTACAAACAGATTTTTCTGTGCCAGCATCAGCTGTCTCTGTGGTAGTGTCTTCAGGGCATTCATCGTCAAGTATATTAATTACTGTTTCAATCTCTTCGGTGCTGAGGCCGTCGTCCAGCTTGGTTAGGACTTCTAAGAGCGCTTCTTCTTGATCTTTACTTAGTTCATATCCGGCGAGCTCCATCATTTCAATAATTTTTTCAGGTGTAACATTTTCATCAATTTCAGCCATTTTGATAATAAGTTGTTCGATTTCTTCCTCTGACAAGCCGCCTTCAACAATTTTCATTAATTGATCAATAGACTCACTGCTAATTGTTTCGTCAATATCGCTTAATAAAGTTTCAAGTGCTTCTTCTTGATCTTTTTCCAGATCAATGCCCATGTATGATAAGTATTGGACAATATTAGCAGGTGACGTGTTTTCGTCAAAAGTATCAAGTTGTTGGTGAAGATATGCTTTTTCTTCGTCACTTAATATTTTGCAATTGATTGGTTCTCCATTTTCGTCTGTTTCGCAGTCTTTTTCAAAGATAGAGATAAGATAGTTGATCTCCTCTGGTGAGAAACCTTCATCGATTTGATTCAATAATACAGTAAGTGATTCTTCTTGATCATTACTCAAGTCATATCCAATAATTGATAAGATATTTATAACACTATCAGCAGTATCTACTATTTGGTCTAATTCCTGAAAATACTCATTTAGGGCCGCTCGTTGTTCTTCTGTCATACCTTCTTTTAGTAGAGCTGTAATTTCATCTTTAGTTGCTTCATCTAGTCCTCCGTCAATATAGTCGATGAGGAGCTCTGTTAGGTATTCTGTTTGTTCCTCTGAAAGGGATGATGCTGTTAAGGCAACAATTTGTTTGATCATTTCAGTGTTCAAGTCTTCAGAAACTTCCAGAATGTTCTTTACTTGTTCTTCTTGTTCGTCTGTTAACTCTACACCATATAATTTTAAAATGAATTCAA
>CAYTOG010000088.1:0-2752 GCA_964439765.1 uncultured Methanosarcinales archaeon | reverse complement strand
AGGTTCTTTTAAAAAATTCGGAGCATCTAGGATTAAAGAATTATCTAGTTTATTAAAAGGTAAAAATATTTCTCCAGCAGCAATTGCACAAAAAATTGCAGGTCAAGAAAAAGGAAATCCCTTTGAGTCAATGATTCTTTTTAGTTATTTGCGCCGATATGGTCAAGATGTTTTGTTAACTAATGGTAGACATTCTCATGAAATTGAAATTAGCGAGAATGAACAAAGTTTTTTAGTTCCGTCTGTTCTTGATGATCAAGAATTGTTTGATAGGTTAGTTGAGATGTATTGTGATAGCCCTAGCCCTAAAAGAATGAAAAAATTTCTAAAAAAGATTCCTCAAGGAGCTAGATTACGTATTGCTGCATCTGCAATGCGATTAAATAATATTGAAGGGTTGTATGATGAAAGAACAAACCTGTGCCCTCAAGCAAAGGGAAGAAAAGAACTTTTAGTAGAATTAGGAACTTATGGCATTGATAGTTATCGTTGTTCTGAAATATTCGCTCTTTTTTCAGAATTACGTGTATATGAAGGTTTTAATGAACGGGCAGTTCAAGGAATTTCACGATCTATGGCTCTTTTTGAAATTGCTACAGAAGAAGGAAAAAGTGTAAGTTGGGTTGGAAAAATAGAGAAAGACCTTCGGAAAAGGGGTTTAATTGAAGATACTCTTGAATATCCACCGTGGCTACCAACAGATTATATCGCATGCCCATCAGATGATGATGAAGATGTTGAAGGTTGTATTAGTCAATGGGAAAATTTTTTAAGAGATGTTGCAACTGCAATTCATGTATCTAGAAGTGAGATCAGCTTTGATAGCGTTGAAGAATCTATAAGATATCTAGCTGAGTTATATACCGAAAATCATGATGGAAAAAGTAATGGTCGTTGGCATAGAGAATTAGAATTAAAAGTACCATTATTTGTGAGGGAAGGTATTGAAGTTTATGTTGCAAATGAACTTGCTGGTCAAGGTTCTGAGGGTTATCAAGAAGATTATTTAACTCAATTCGCCGAGTTATGTATTGATAAAGAACCTCGTTGGGCAAGAAGACAATGCGTTCGTATTGATGATCCTACTCTTAAAAAAGAAGTGGAGTTATATCTTTCTGATATACGCAGTTGGCGAGAAAAACAATTAGAATTGGTTTGTGTAGGAGAAGAATATGGCTCTAACTAATTTAATTAATAAAACAATGGGGGCTATTGGATACACTACATTGGTTGGTGGCGCTCTTGGAATTGCTGTGGCAGTTAATACTGGGCATAGTTTTGATTCTTTGGATGATTGTTTTAATGGTTATTTAAATAAAAAAATCATTTCTTGTGAAGCCCCTAAGTCAAGTAAATATGGTTTTTTATCTTCTGATCTTTTTTCTGTGAGCTTAGCTTCAATGATATTTGGTGGAATAGTAGTTTATCAAAGAAGAAAAGAAAAAAAAAGGTTAGTTGAAAGAATTCGTCAGAGGAATGTTCGTACAAAAAAATATAAAGATTTTTATAGTGGTGTACGAAGTGGGTACAATAGTCATTAATTTAGTTATTTATTATTAATAATTCTATAATTCTTGTTTCACAGTCAATAATCTTTTAAGTAAACCATTTATTTTGAAGCTTATGCTTACAGGGCAGCAAATAGCGGAACTTGAAAAACAACAATATCGTATGGTTGGAGATCACAGTGCGGTAAAAGTTTGTGGATGGACAAAAAATATGCTTCGTAACCAAGGTTCTTGCTATAAATACAAATTCTATGGTATCAGAAGCCATCAATGCTTACAAATGACATCAAGCATGCATTGTGCGAACCGTTGTACATTTTGTTGGCGAGGAGAAAAAGCCCCTGTTCAGAAAGAATGGAGTGGAAAAGTTGATGAAGTGAATTTTATTATTGATGAATCCAAAAAAGCACATATCAATTTATTGCAAGGTTTTGGTGGGAATGATAAAACATCTTCAAAAATTTATGATCAATCAAAAGAAATTCGTCACGTTGCTTTATCACTAACTGGAGAGCCTGTTGCTTATCCTAAGATCAATGAACTTCTCGAAGAATTTCATAAGCAAAAGATTTCTACTTTTTTGGTAACCAATGCACAGTATCCAGATCAGATTGAAAAAATCAAAAATGTGACTCAATTTTACATATCGGTTGATGCACCAAATAAAATCAAATTAAAAGAAATTGATCAACCACTTTTCCCTGATTTTTATGAACGTCTTTTAGCAAGTTTAGACTTGATGAGAAGCGCAACTTATAGGACTTGTATTCGTTTGACTCTTGTGAAAGGACAAAATGATATGGACATTCATGGATATAAACAATTAATTGAAAGAGGAGATCCAGATTTCATTGAAGTTAAAGGCTACATGCATGTTGGTGCTTCTCGTGAATTTTTAGAAAGAGAGAATATGCCACTTCATTCAGATGTTGATGATTTTACTAAGCAGTTAATTGAAAAATTAGATGATTATGAAATAGTAAGTGACCATACATCTTCAAGAGTTTTATGTTTAATGCATAAACGAATGAAGGGAAAACAATTTATTGATTTTCCAAAATTCTTTGAGATAGTGAATAGTGGCAAAGTTGCAAATTCGTTAGAGTATAGCAGTGAGAAAATGCAACCTAACATTTAATTGGTCTCTAGGGTCGTTTATTCCATTAAATTTAATAAGGGCGGATTATAAAATTTTTTAATGATACGGCGACCACCGAGATCTACACGTTCAGAGTTCTACAGTC
>CAYTOG010000087.1:0-2788 GCA_964439765.1 uncultured Methanosarcinales archaeon | reverse complement strand
TTTAACATATATAAAGCTTTCTATTTAGTCTAGAAAAGCGAAAGATTTATAAACAAACCACGTTCCAGATATATAAAAGTAACGATTAATGGTTCTGAGGAATTAAACATAATTTACAATATACAGCGAGGTATCTACCATGCGAAAAAATGCAATTAAGGAATGTCAGGATTGTGGGAGTAAAAATATTTACCGAAACAGTGAGAAGGGCGAAGTAACTTGCCGTGAATGTGGTTTAGTTTTAGAAGATCGGATGATTGATTTTGGCCAAGAATGGCGTAGTTTTGAAGATGATCGTGGTGGAGACCGTAGAAGAACAGGAGCACCGTCAAGTCAAACTAGTTTTGATCAAGGGTTAGGGACAGAAATTGGAACAACTTCAGATTATTACAAGCTTGGTGGATCTAATAAAGACAAATTCTTTAGATTAAGAAAATGGCAATATAGGATTTCAACAGCTATTGAGAGAAATCTTAAGGTTGCCTTAGCAGAATTAAAGCGTGTAAGTAGTTATCTTAAACTTCCAAAACAAGTGGAAGAAGAAGCTGCAAGAATTTACCGTTTAGCAGTACAAAAAGGGCTTGTACGTGGAAGAAGTATGGAAAGTGTTGTGGCGGGAGCTCTTTACGCTGCTTGCCGAAGACATGAGGTTCCACGGACTTTAGATGAAATGGGTGAAGCTAGTGGTATCGAGAAAAAAGAAATTGGAAGAACATATAGATTCATCACAAGGGAACTTGAAATAAGTATAAGGCCAAGTAATCCAAGTGATTATATTCCAAGATTCGCGTCAGCATTAAAGCTCTCACCAGAAACACAGAGTAAATCTGTAGAGATTCTAGAGAATGCAAGAGAAATTGAATTAACAAGTGGCCGTGGTCCAACAGGGATAGCTGCTGCTGCTCTTTATGTTGCAAGTTTAATTCATGGGGAAAAGAGAACGCAAAGGGAAGTTGCCGATGTTGCGGGAGTTACTGAAGTAACTATTCGAAACCGTTACAAAGAGCTCATTAAGAGACTAAACCTTGCAAAAGAAGTTGAGAAGATGAAGAAGAAGTAATTTTTTCTTCTTCTCAAATTTTTTCTTAATATTTCTTTTTTAACATAAACCATATAAACAATAACTTCTAAATATAGCACAATGGAAATAACACCAGAAATGAAAGCACAGCTCAAAGAGCAGAAGAAACAGTGTGTTCATTGTAAGTTAATCAAGGGTGAAATGCCTGGTGCTAAAGTAGTCTTCAAAGACAAAAAAACAATTGCGATGCTTGACATTTACCCGTTTGTCAAAGGTCACACTTCTTTTATGACAACGGAGCATTATCCAATGCCTGCATACATCCCGGGAGATGAGTATACACATATGTTTGCTCTTATCCCTGGCCTTGCAAAGGCTATGCAAAAAGCAACAGTGACAAGAGGTTTTAATGTGTTCATAGCAGTTGGTGGTGTTGCAGGACAACAATCACCTCATTTTTTAGTACATCTTCTACCAAGGGATCCTGATGATAATAAAAATCAATTTGCGTTCAAAGGAAAAGAGACTATGGAAGATGGCATTATCAAAATGCTTGCGCAAAATATGCCAATTATGATGGCCAACCATTTCAAGCGCAATCCAAACAAATGGCACAAAGATAAAGGGAATGTGCCAGCACACCTTGCAGAAATTTATGAAAACAATTCTATAATTTATGAAGATGAACAAGTAATTTGTGTTGCACCAAAAAAAGGGCATGGGAAAGCACATCTGATAATCTACAGTAAAGATGAAGAGAAAGACATTACCAAATTGAGCCAAGAACAATCTTCTCATTTATTTTTCGCAGCAAGTTTCGCGTCAACTGCTATTTTTGAAGGGCTTAAATGCCATGCAACAAATATTGTCTTAAAGAGTGGAAAAAGTAATGATAATCCAAGTGGCCGTTTAGCAGTGCATGTTTTTGGAAGGTGGCAAGAAGATGGTTTAGAAAAAATGAATTGGAAAGCTGAGCAAACTCAAGATGATTTAGATCCATTAATGAAAGGAATCAAAAGTAATGCGTTAGTAATCAAGTATAAGGAAGAAAAGAAAGAGAAAGTAATTGAAATGAAGAAACCAAAAGCAACAATTACATCAAAAAATCCACGTGTTAAAAAGATCACAGCAAAAAAATCTACTTCTAATTCCTTGCATGATGAGATTCAAAGAGCAATAGAGAAAGCAAGGAAATAATGTTCTACTATTATTTATTCTCCATCAAATTCTACTAAACAAAAAGGATTATACTGCCTAATTTTTTCTATTCCTTGTAAATCAGGTAAGTTAATAACAAATGCGCAAGCGGCAACTGTTGCTCCGACTTTTTCAACTAATTGGCAAGCAGCAAGTACTGTTCCCCCAGTTGCAATCAAATCATCAATGACCAGAACGTTATCAGAATGAGTGAGTGAACTTGTGAGAATTTCAACACAATCTTCGCCATATTCTAAAACATAACTTTGTGAAACAGTTTCTCCTGGCAATTTCCCTTTTTTTCGAATAAGAACAAATGGAAGTCCCATATCTTTAGCGAGTGCTGCCCCAAAAATAAATCCGCGAGATTCAATACCAACAATTTTTGTAACAGAAGAATCAAGAAACTTTTGTTTCATTTGTTCAACACAATATGCAAACGCCTTGGGGTTTTCAATAAGGCTTGTAATGTCTCGAAACATTATCCCTTCTTTTGGGAAGTTTGGAATTGTTCTGATAACTGATTTTAGATCCATTTTATTTACCTATTTTTATTTGTGCTACCAAAGG
>CAYTOG010000086.1:0-2813 GCA_964439765.1 uncultured Methanosarcinales archaeon | reverse complement strand
GAAGTAGTGGTATTGCTGTAGGTATGACTACAAACATTCCTCCACATAATCTTAATGAACTTTGTACTGCAATTGTTGCAATCATTGACAATCCTGATTTAAGTTTTGATGAATTAATGAAAATAATCCCTGGGCCAGATTTCCCTACGGGGGCAGATGTTTACGTGGGGAACAGTTTGCTTGTCGCATATAGTAAAGGAAAGGGAAAAGTATTCATTAAATCAGTAACAGAAATTGAAGAAGAAAAAAGAATTATCATCTCAGAAATACCTTACCAAGTAAACAAATCTGCATTGATTAGTCACATTGCAGAATTGGTCAAAGATAAAAAAATTCAAGGAATTCGTGACATAAACGACGAATCAGATCGTGATGGGATTAGAATAGTTATTGAATTAAAACGAGATGCAGAGGCCTCAATTGTTCTGAATCAACTTTATAAATTTACAAACTTAAAAATTTCATTTAATTTGAACATGCTTGCGTTGGTTGGAGGAGTTCCAAAACTTCTTAGTTTGAAAGAATTTTTAACAGAATATATTGCTCATCGAAAAGTTGTAATAACAAGAAGAACAGAATACGAACTTCAAGAAGCTAAAAAAAGATTACATATCTTAGATGGGTTATTAATTGCTCTAAATAATTTAGACAAAATAATTCCTGCTATCCGTGCGAGTAAAACAGTTGAAGATGCAAGAAATTATCTCATGGTTAACTTTTCATTAAGTGAAATCCAAACAAAAGCAATTCTCGACCTTAAATTGCAAAAACTTGCGGCATTAGAACGTGAAAAGATTGCTAATGAGCATGCGGAATTAACTGCATTAGTACAATCATTAGAAGAAATTTTAGCTTCCGAGGAGAAAATTTATGCCATTATTAAAAAAGATGTAATAGAAGTTTCTGAAAAATATGGTGGGCCAAGACGTAGTAAAATCATATATGATGATGATGATACTATTGACATAGAAGATTTAATTGAAGAGGAAGCAGTAGTTATTACAAAAACCCATGGAGGGTACCTCAAACGAATTTCTCTTGATGCTTATCGTATGCAAGGCAGAGGGGGGAAAGGAGTTCTTGCAGCAAATATGAAAGATGGTGATTTCATTGAAGATGTTTTTGTCTGCTCGACACACGCATGGTTATTATTGTTCACAAGTAAAGGAAAAATCCATTGGATCAAAACATATCATCTCCCGGAAGGATCTAGACAATCAAAAGGGAAGCATGTTTCAAATATAGTTGAATTTGCTGAAGGTGAAACAATTAGTGCATTAATCCCTGTGGCCTCTCTTGAAGGAGATGCTGCAAAGGGATATGTAATTATGGCAACGGCCAAAGGAAAAATCAAAAAAAACAGAATTAACTGCATTCTCTAACCCAAGAAAAGGGGGAATTCGTGCAATTGAATTACTTGAAGATGATTCTCTAATAGGGGTGAAAGTAAGTTCTGGTGAAGATAACATTTTGTTAGTTACTAAATTAGGTCTTGCTAACCGCTTTAGTGAAAGTGCTGTTCGTGCAATGGGAAGAACAGCAAGGGGCGTTAGAGGAATTAAACTTAGTGGTGACGATGAAGTGATGTCAATTGTTGTAACTTCTCTTTCTTCAGAGTTATTAACAATTACAAAAAAAGGACATGGGAAAAGAACAGTAGTAACTGATTATCGTCTTTGTAATCGGGGTGGGAAAGGAGTAATCAATCTTAAAGTAACAGAAAAAACTGGCCCAGTTGTTGATGCGAAATTAGTTGAGGGAGATGAACAATTAATGTTAATGAGTAAAGGTGGGATTGCAATTCGTATAAGTGTCACTGATGTTCCAACAATTGGAAGAGCAACACAAGGGGTGAAGGTAATGCGTTTTAAAAGTGAAAGTGACCATATTGCTGCAGTTGCATTAATTGCCTCAGAACACATTAATGGGGATTCTGAACAAGAAAATTCTTCGAAAGAAGGCGTTGAAAGAGAAGAAACTGAATCAGAAGAACTAACTGATGATCAAGAAGTGCAAGAAAATTCTGAAGACAATAATGATAAGACAAATCCTCCTGAGGAAGTTTAGTTATGGCATCCCAAGAAAATAATTCTTCTTTTATCACATTATGTAAACCAGATCTTGCATCATTCTGTGCTGCTGAATTAAAAGATCTTGGTGCAGTAAATATTATTGAAGGTTCAGAGTCTGTTATTTTTAAGCTTACAGATTTAAACGATTTTCAAAATGTTTTCAGGCGTTTAGGTACTACATATTCTTTTTCTAGATTGTTATGGCAAGGAAAATCAGTAGATACTTGTTCTTTAAATAACAAATTGGTAGAAGATCTCCGTAAAGTTTGCTCTCTACCTGATGAATTTCAATTTAGAGTGCTATGTGAGGGAATTGATGGAAATGAAACCAGAATTGAACTAACTTCTATTGTCCAAAAACAACTAATTACTTCTTTTAAAAAAGAAGGTATTAATGTTAATGTGAATTACAAACAACCACAATTTGTTTTTTCATTGAGTAAAGAAGGAGAACACGGAAAAGAAATTTTTAGTTTGGGCTTGCGTTTGCATACTGAAACATTAGATAAACGGCAATGGCGTGTTTACACTCATAAGGCTTCTTTTAGAGGAGATTTTGCCTCGGCTATTTGTCAAAGTATTGGTCTAAAAAATAAAAAACCATTATTTATTTTCTCTCGTGATGCTGCACTTGCAATTGAAGCTGTGTGTAAAATGAATTCGCACCCAATAAGAGAAAAGAGCAAAATTTTTAGGGGAGACTCAAAGAATACATCTTCATCTGAAGAAAAACAAGAAATT
>CAYTOG010000085.1:0-2857 GCA_964439765.1 uncultured Methanosarcinales archaeon | reverse complement strand
AATTGATATTGAAAAAATCACTCTTTCTGGTAAGAATTATGCCTCTGCAGTTTATTTTACTACAATAACAGATCGAAAGAAAACTGAACAAAAGTTGAAAGAAAGTGAAGAAAGATTTAGGGATGTTGCTTTAAGTTCTGCTGATTGGATTTGGGAAGTAAATACTCAAGGGCAGTATACTTTTGCATCAGATGGAGTAAAGAAAATTTTAGGGTATTCTCCTAAAGAACTTCTCAAAAAAACGCCATTTGATTTAATGCCAAAAGAAGAAGCTAAAAGAGTTGTTCCTATATTTCAAAAAATTGTTTCTAAGAAAAAACCAATTGTCAATTTGGAAAATTGGAATATAAGTAAAAATGGGAAAAAAGTCCTTCTTTTAACTAGTGGAGTTCCAATCATCGATGAGAAAGGCAAATTATTGGGATACCGTGGAATCGATAAAGATATTACTAAAATAAAACAATCTGAAGAAGCTTTGAAAGAAAGTGAAGCTAAATTTAAAACTCTTATTACTTCATCACCTTCTGCAGTATATATGACTGATGAAAAAGGGAACTGTATTTATGCAAATCCCCATTGGGTTCGAATGACTGGGCTTACTTGGGATGAAACTAAAGGCCAAGGTTGGGTTAAAGGGATATATAAGGAAGACCGAAAACAGGTAAAAAAAGATTGGTATGACACAGTTAAATCTGCAGGGAAATGGGGTACAGAATATAGGTTAATTGACCTGAAAGGAAATATCACTTGGGTATATGGGACTGCTTCTGCTCTTAAAGACAGTTCAGGAAAAATAACTGGGTATGTTGGAGTTAACACCGATATTACTGAAAAGAAGAAAGCTGAAGAAGAGTTGATATCTGAAAGAAACCTTTTAGATTCAACTATAGAAAGTTTGCCTGGAGTGTTTTATCAATTTGATGCTAAAGGGAAATTCTTAAGATGGAATAAAAATTTTGAGAATGTTTCTGAATTTTCTCATAAAGAAATGGCAAGATCACATCCACTTGACTTTTTTAGAGGAAAAGATAAAAAATATATCGCGTCAAGAATTAAAAAGTCATTTGTCGAGGGAGAATCTGATGCAGAAACAGATTTTGTTTCTAAAAGTGAAAAAAGAAGACCTTATTATTTTACTGGAAAACGTATGATTATTGACAAAAAACCATATCTTGTAGGTATGGGAATTGATATTACTGAAAAGAAAAAAGCTGAAGAAAGATTAAAGGAAAGTGAAACTTTCCTTAAAAAAGCACAAAGAATGGCTCATGTAGGCCATTGGAAACTTGATCCTAAAACAAAATCTGTTATTGAATCTAATGAACTTCTTCGTATATTTGGTCTTAAACACAATAAATTGACCTTAGCTGAATTTGCAAGTGTTGTACATCCAGAAGATAGAAAGTATGATTTGGACACAATTAAAAGAGGAATTAAATTTGGTGAGCCATGGGATATAGAACACCGATTACTTTTGAAAAATGGTAAAATCAAATGGGTAAGAGCAATAGGAGAGCCAGTTTTTGATGAAAAAGGGAAAGTTGTTTCTCTCATTGGAACAGTTCAAGATATCACTAGTATGAAAAAAATCGAAGAGAAATTAAGGTCTGCAAAAGCAAACGTTGAAAAGCAAGTTCAGAAAAGAACATCTGAATTAAAAGAAAGCGAAGAGAAGTATTCATCGTTATATCTTAGTTCAAAAGATGCAATTATGATTTTAGGTCCACCTACTTGGAGTTTTATATCTGGAAATCCTTCTTCTATCAAAATGTTTGGAGTGAAAAATGAAAAAGATTTCACATCAAGACCACCATGGGAGTATTCTCCTAAAAAACAACCAGATGGCCAATTATCCAAAGTCAAAGCTAAAGAAATGATTGGTATTGCTATGAAAAAAGGATCCAACTTTTTTGAATGGACCCATCGACGTATAAAAGGAGGAGATTTTCCAGCAACTGTTTCACTCACAAGAATGAAATATCAAGGGGAAAATGTTTTACAAGCTACTGTGAGGGATATTACAAAACGAAAGAAAAGTGAAGAGCAAGTTAAAAGATCTATTGAAAGATTAAAAGAATTAGATCTTTTGAAGACGCAGTTTTTAAGCATGACTTCACATGAGCTGAAAACACCATTAACTCCAATTAGATCACAATTGCAAAGGTTAATTGCAAAAGAACTCCCACAAGAAAAAGTCAAACATTCATTAGATATGGTTCTTAGAAATGCTGTTAGATTAGAGAGATTAATTGATGATGTATTAGAGATCTCACGAATCGAATCTAATAGATTGAAACTTTCTAAAACAAAATCTAATCCTAAAGAACATATTAACCGTGCAATTGATTCAATGCAATCTTTATGTAAAGATAAAAAAATTATTTTGGTTTCAAAAATTGGAAAACTGCCTTCTTCTCTTTATATGGATACAGGGCGAATTGAACAAGTTCTAATGAATTTAATTGATAATTCTTTAATTCATAGTAAAGCTAAAAAAATAATTGTCGCAGCTAAAACCTCTAAAGGTAATGTTGTAATTTCAGTATCTGATAATGGTAAAGGAATTTCTTCTAAAGATCAAGAAAATATCTTTAAATTATTCTTTAGAGGTAAAGAAGCTCAATATATCCCTAAAGGAGCAGGTTTGGGATTAACAATTTGTAAAGGGATAATTGAGAGTCATGGAGGGAAGATTTGGGTTGATAGTAAATTAAAGAATGGATCTACTTTTTTCTTTACTTTACCTATAAAAGCACGCGTAGAATCAGTTGGTAAGCCATTCATGGAATTAGAACATTTAAAAAACAGAAGTAATTTAAATGACAAGAATATTGGGTAAGTTAGGTGAAATGGCATG
>CAYTOG010000084.1:0-2868 GCA_964439765.1 uncultured Methanosarcinales archaeon | reverse complement strand
GATGGAATGGACTTGGCCCAGGTTTAGATATCGGTTGGAAAGACATTCCTCCTGGTTTTTCAGAACCAACAGTTAATTATTATGGTACAGAACTTAGTAATCCAAGTAGTTTAGCGCAATACCAAAAAAATGATGAAGGACAATGGGGATATTCTTCATATTCTGGACAATTTGTAGAGTTTGATAAGCCAGAAGAAATGTTTTTAGTTGAAGTTCAAGATGGCGATGAACAAGAGGTAGAAGAAGTTGTAGAAGTAGAAGAAGTTGATGGGGAGATTTAATTCTAAAGATTTTTTAGAAGTTCTTCTTGCATTTTCGCTTGATTGCGCCAATGTTCTATTGGGTTATCTCTTTCTTGTAATCCAGAATCGATATAAATCATTGTTGCACAACGAAGGGAACTATTTGCTGGTTGCTGATCAAGATCTTGTACTTGTTTTTCTTCATCCATAAACCAATAAATTTCATCCATTTCTTCATCCATTACTGCAACACAACCAAGAGTCCAATCTCGCCCTCTTTCTGGTTGCTGATAATTTCCTTCTCCATGAATTAAAATGTCACTTCCAAGAATTGTGTTTCTAGGTGGTTTTTGACAACTTCTTTGTGTAGAAAGAATACTTTGGTATGTTGCATTATCAATTATTCCTCGTTCAAGACCTTGAACTGCATCTTCAACTGAAGGATAACTAACAAAAGCATAACTGTGCATTGAATGTGGTCCAGGAAATACTTGAGCGGAATAAAATACTCCTTCTGGAGTTTTTAAGTCACCACGAATCTGTTTATCACCTGAATCTCCTCCACCATTTTGAGCAAGACCAATTCGATATTCCTTTAGTAATTCACCATTAAGATAAACTCCTAATGTTCTTTCTGCTTTGTTTACAAGAATTTCTTTATCATATGTTGTTGGTTGTTGCCTATCTACTACTGCCCTTGCAATTTGAAATAGAGAAACACAATCGTTGTATAATGTTGGGTCTGGAGTACATTCATCTTGAGGAGGCAATGCGTTTTCTCCTGGAAGAGGACTTCTAAATTGAGATAGTGATTGGGCAATATTGTCTTCAAGTCTTGCTGTTTCTTGCCCAGATAAAGATGAAATTGCTAATGCTGTCCCACTCAATGTCAAACCGACAAGAATTCCTGCTGTTCGTGATGCCCAACTCATTCTTTCTCTTAGAAGATTAAGTTTATATAAAACTTTCTAGTAATTACTACTAATTAGTACTAATTGACAAAAATAAGTGAGAAAAAATAAGATAATCATTCAATAACTTCTAATTTCACCGAGTTTTGCTTTATTTTGTCTCTAGTTTCTCCAACAAGGCTAAAAATACTGGTTTTTACTATTTTTACTTGAATTTTGTCACCTAATTTGTATTCTCCTTCAACAGCTACTTGATTATAACTTGGTGTGAATCCAATCCAATGCCCTTCTTTGCCTTTTTTTGTAATGATTATTTCTCCTTCCCATCCTTTCCATTTTTCATGCTGGAGCCTTGCAATATTGGAAGAAATTTCTGTTGTAACTTGACTTCGTCGTTTTATTTCTTTACCTTCAACTTTATTTTCCATTCTCATTGCAGGTGTGTTTGGTCTTGGCCAAAATTTAGAGACATTTGTATATTCTGGACTTGTGTTTCTAAGTGTTGTAATTGTATCAAAAAATTCTTCTTCAGATTCTCCAGGGAACCCTACAATTATGTCTGTCATTATTGAAATATCTGGAATCGCTATTCTAAAGGAAGCAACTTGTTTTTCATAATCTTTTACTGTGTATAGGCGTTTCATATCTTCAAGAACTTTGTTGTTCCCAGCTTGCACAGGGAGATGTAAAAATTTGAAAATCTTTGGATTTTTGTATGATTCTATTAATTGTTGTTGAATTTTTATTAAGTGGTCTGGGTTCATCATCCCGACTCTAATTTTAAAGTCGCCAGGAATTTGTACTAATTCATTCAGAAGTGTTGGTAAATTTGTTTTTATATCAAAACCATAACACCCAGTGTCTTGACTTGTTAGCCAGATTTCTTTCACACCTTCATTAACAGCTTTTGTTGCTCTATCTTTAATTTGTTCTACTGGATAACTTTGTAGATTGCCTCTTGCTGATTTGGTTTTACAAAATGTGCAAAAACCAAGGCATCCACGATTTATTGGAATTATTTCTATCGTTGGATTTTTTCTAAGAATTGGAAGATTTAGTTTTGGAAGTTCGTTTGTGTTTAGTGCTCTAATAATATTGTCATTAAGTGCTTCTTCAACGACCTCAACTACTTTGTCAATTTGTTTAGTCCCAATTAAAGGAAACTCTTGAAATTGTTTAGGTTCACTTTGCGCCATACACCCTGCAATAATAATAATCTTGTATCCATCTTTAAGTTCTTGAATCCGTTTTAGAATTTTTGATTCAGTTGGGCCTTTTACAGTACAAGTGTTAAGAATTACAACATCACTTTGTTCTTCACTTTTTGTAATTTCAAAGTCAGCAACTTTGAGTTGGCCCATCATTTGTTCAGTGTCAGCAGTATTAGCTGCGCAGCCAAAGGTTTCGAAGTAGATTTTCGTCATCAGATTCTTTTGAAGGTAGTGTTTTAAATAAGTTGCTTTAAGAATTCGTGTTATCGCTTTTTTGATGAGATTTTACTTCTTCCTTTTGTTTTACTAAGTTCAAATAAGCTGAAAAATCAGGAGCAGTATCTACTGGCTTTTTGTAGCTATTTTGATAGTTAGAGGAATTTTGTACCCCTTGAGTAATATTTGGTTTTTCCATTAGAATTGTATGTTTAATTTCTGATTGCTCAGAAAGTAAATTAGATTTGAAAGCTGATTGTTCTTTGTTTTCTTTTGTTTCTTGTTCCA
>CAYTOG010000083.1:0-2889 GCA_964439765.1 uncultured Methanosarcinales archaeon | reverse complement strand
TAATAAAACACTTTTAAATTACACATCTGTAAACAAGGTCTATCCAAGTGTCACTTCCGACGAACAATAACCTTGTAAACATCATCATTAGGCTTTAATTTTGCCGCCGAAAAGTGGGTTCAAGGCCCACTTTTCGTTTGTTTACACATGGAAGATTTAAAACATAAAATAGAGCAATTACTCCCAAAAGGAGTTTTCCTGATGGATATGAATGAAGATCCTCATAAGGCATTGTTGCGTTGTTTTATAGATAGTGAAGATTCTATATCGCTGGATTTAACGACATCGATTGCAAAATCGATCCGGAATTCAGGTTTGCTCGATACAATATTTCCCGAAGGAACTTCTTTAGAAGTATCAACACTAGGCCTTTCTGAACCATTAACACAGCCTTTTCAATACAGAAAAAATGTAGGCCGCTTGATGAATTTAACCTATGATAAAAAAGGGTATCGTAAGCATACAGAAGCAGAATTAGTTGGTTTTAAAGATAGTATTTTATTTCTTAAAAATGAGAATAAAGGCCATTTCCAGTTGGCATTAGAAAATATATTACAAGCAAAAATAATTGTTCAATTTAATTGATACGGAGGAATTTTGATTAATCGAGAACTAATAGAAGTTTTTTCTGAAATAGCACGAGAAAAAAATGTAGAACGCTCAGAATTGGGAAGCATTCTAGAGCAATTATTCATGTACATAATTGAAAAAGAACGTGGTGATAATTCTAATTGCAGTGTTATTGTAAATCTAGATAAAGGCGAAATAGAAATTTATGCAGAGAAGGAAATTGTAGAAGAAATTGAAGATCCTGTTTTGGAAATTTTACTGGAGGAAGCGAATAAAGCTATGCCGGAAGAAAAATTCGAGGTAGGCGATAGTTTTGTTGAAGTAATTGATCCAAGAATATTTGGTAGACGGATGATTAATACTGCCAAACAGTTTTTCAATCAAAGATTACAGGATGTAGAGAAACATTACATTTATGAGGATTATTCTCAACGCATCGGTGAAATAGTCATAGGTGTTGTTCACCAAGTACAACGAGATAATATTTTTATTAATATTGAACAGGCTGAACTGCGTTTACCCAAAAAAGAACAAATTCATTCAGAACGATACCGCAGAGGGGATTCCATTAGAACAATTGTTAAATCAGTTGAAGTGAACCCACGTGGTCCTGAAATTATTGTTTCACGAAGTGATAACCATTTTCTTTACAAAATGTTCGAAATGGAAGTTCCAGAAATTGAAGACGGTATAATTGAAATTTTAGCAATAGCGCGCCATCCGGGTGAACGAGCAAAAATAATTGTAAAATCACAAGATAGACGCATTGATCCTGTAGGGGCATGTGTTGGAATGCGTGGGAGTAGAATTCAAGCTATTGTTCGAGAATTGAGTAATGAAAAAATTGATATTATAAATAACAGTGAACAATCTGAAATTTTAATATCCAGAGCATTATCTCCTGCGAAACCAATCGACCTCTATATTGATGATGAACGGAAATATTGTGTCGCATTATTTAACGATGATGAGTTGGAATTTGCAATTGGTAGAGGAGGTGTTAATATAAACCTAGCTTCCAGAGTCACAGGCTTTCGAATTGATGCATTTGGTAAAAAACAGTATGAAAAGCAAAAAGAAGATCAAGCCACTTTATTGAAAATTGTACCTGAATTTCCGGAAGAATTAGTTGCTTCCTTGGCCGACAATAATATAAAAGTAGTTTCAGATTTACTAAACACTGATGAAGAACAATTATTAACAATTGATGGTATTAATGATGAAAATTTGGAAAAATGTTACTTGATCATACAGAATTATATTGAACGAAACGAAGAAGAAGAAACTGAAGAAGAGGAAGATATAGAATTAAAAGAAATACTTAAAAAAGTTGACGATGCAAGTAAATCAGAGGTTATAGAAGAAACTGAAAAGCAGAAAAATGAAAAAGAATCTAAATCTACAGAAGATGAAGTTGAAGAAACTGTCAATACTAAAGATGATGATAAAACTGAAACAGAGACCAATATTGAAAATGATGAAAAAGTAGAAGATGAAGTTGAAAACATTATTGAGACAGAAGAAGTGAAAGAGGCTGGCTAAATGGCTAAACGATCCAAACGCATATTCCAAGTCGCTAAAAATTTAAATATATCACACACAGAAATATTAATTTTTCTTAAGGGAAAAGGGATTGATGTAGCTAGTCACATGTCACCTGTTGATGAGGATGCATTGGCTCTAATTGAAACTGAATTTGCAAAAGATAAAGAAAGTGTAGATCGATATCGAAAAGAGCAAGTACGTAGGGAAATTCATAATACGCGTATAATTGAACAGCAAAAGATTTCTAAGAAACTTGACCTTTTGTCTTTGGATGAACAACGAAAAATAGAAGAGAAAGAAAAACAAAAGGCTGTTAAAGAAGAAAAACAAAAACAGGAAGAAAAAGTTCTTAAACAACAAAAAGATGAAAAGAAAGCAAAGGAAACTAAAAAGAAATTAGAAAAGCCTAAAAAGCAGCGCTTGCGAAAAATTGATATTTCCGAAATAGAATCTCAAATCGGACAAACGTCCAGATCAAGAAGTAAAGTCGTGGACAAAAAAGAAAAGAAAGTACAAAAAAGCGTTAAAGATGCTGTCAAGCAAACCCTATCTAAAATCGATACAAAAACAAAAAAGAAACAATATAAAAAAGACAAGCTCGTTGTTGAAGAACAGGATGATGAAATTAAAAAAACAATTCGTGTTGCAGAATTTTCTAATGTGGATGAATTGAGCAAAATATTTGAAGTAAATGCTAGCAATATTATTCAGGAAAACTTGTTTGGGGTCTCGCCCTGGTGTCATTTGCAGCACTTTGTAGTCTTCCGATCCACT
>CAYTOG010000082.1:0-2894 GCA_964439765.1 uncultured Methanosarcinales archaeon | reverse complement strand
TGTTATTTCTTTCAAATGGGCTGTATTTTCAACAAAAATGTAACAAAGGTTTATTTCTTTGCAAAAAGAAGCTTTTGTTTCATAAATGGGCATTCTGTGCTATTTTGAGCCACTATTTTTTTTGAAAGTTTTTTTAATTCGATTCTTGGCGAAAATTTGATTAAATGTTTTAAGAAATAAACTTGTTAGATTCTCTTGAATTTTTTATAAGGCAAATATTGTCGTTTTGATGATTTTTTACAAATTACTCCTTTTCAAAGCCTAGTTATTTGGGCAAAATGAGCTATTTTGTGCTGTTTTTAGTGGTTTTAGGGGAGGAAAGTAGCAAAGCTTCGGGTAATATACATTATGCGAAAGAATTTAGTGGAAATATCATCAATCATACCTAAAACCTACTAAATCTGCCTTAATCAGTGCTGCTCCAGCAAAGATACCATAATCCGTAATTTGGTGTTCTGATGCAAATACAAGTGCTTCTTGTACTTTTTCATCTAGTTGAGTGGTTTCTTCGGGAAAATGTGTTGCTGCTAAACCAGTATGTCTCATAAAGTCATCAATTGATTTGTAATGGGCGCCCTTGAGTGGATCACCTACTGAAATTAATGTCATTTCTCTTTTTGGAGTAACTGAATTATGTTCATATAATCCTGCAATGTATCCATTTATAGTTTCATCTCTTCCTTGAAACCCAAAATGGTGTCCAACTAATAAATATCCTTTTGTAGTGAGCATTTTTGGAATAGCTGCAATTCCAGTTAATTGTGTGCCTTTTTGTCTTTTACCATAGTCTCCTTTTGGATTCCACCATTTTATGTGTAATTCTGTGGGGAGCCCTGCTTTTTCTGAATTTCGATCACCTAATTCTGTGTTTTTTGAATGGGGAACCCTGGGGTCTCTGCTCATTATTCTATCAAAATCTAAGAATTGAGGGGGTTTATCGAATCGCATTCTTGCAACTAACAGTCCAGTTTGACCATTTTCTTGATAATTCATCATGCGCCGTGGTTCTAATTATCTATTTATATTAATTTCGTAATTCTAGAATTGTTGTATCCTGTTTCTGAAAAGTTTAAGTTTCGCTTGAATTTTCTGATTCTAAATGTTTTAAGCAATTATTAAAATTTAACCCACAAATTAGTTATGAAACATCCTTGTTTTGATTAAAACTTTTAACACCAAAACATATTATCAAAACCAACAAGTTATTTTGCTTGAGGTGCTGCTCCAAGCATTGCTGTTGCATGATGTAAAGATGAAGAAAGTGATGTAGCATGTTTGTGAATTTTGTTCAAATCTGATTTTCCGATGCGACTTTCGATTTTTCTATCTTCTGGAATTTCTTTGATTAATTCACCAATTGGTCTTCCAACTAACTTATACAGTTTTTTTAGCTCTTCTGTTAACTCTTTCTCTTTTCTTAGCATTTCTTTTGAAAATTTGGAATGAATTTTTTTCTTATGCTTTGATTTTTGAAATTTAGCGATCTTATTATGCTCTTTTTGCATAAATTTGTAGAATGATCTGACATATTTTTGTGTTTCATGTAACTCTAATGATAGTTGTTGCTGAATTGTCAAGCTACTTTTGATAATATCTGTTGTATTTTGCAATTTTATGTATATATGATTGTAAAAATAATTAGTTTTAGTTTCAAATTGATTCAATGTTTTTGTAAAATTTTTGAATAATTGTTTTTTATGCTTATGTTTGTGTTTTTTCAATCCTTTGTTCGCTTCAGAATGTGCAATTTTGGCAAGAATGTCTTGTGTTTCTTCAAACCCTTTTTGAACAGATTTCTCTAATAATTTTTTAGTTGCTATTTTTTGTGGGTTCAATCGTAATTGTGTAATAATCTTGCGGAGGCTTCTTCTTGTGCTGTTAAGAATTTTTAGTTGACCTTTGCTCTTGTGTTTTTTTTCAATATTTTTAATATCATTGTTTATTGTTTTTGCTTTTGTTTGAATTAACTTGTTTTCAGCATCACTTGGTGGCCAGGTTTCAAAAAGTTCTGATAAAGCTTCTTCAAACAAACCTAAATTTACACTAGTACTTGTTGCAACATCTGTTAATTCTGGAAGATATACTCCTTTCTGTCCATAATCTACAACAACTTTTACTTCTCCAAGTAAGTTGTGTAATTCTTTCAATAATCCTTTAAGATGGCCAACTCTTCCTTGGAGCCTTTTGCTTGCCTGTGCTCGCTCTTGTATGAGCCCTGCTAAATCCTTTGTTCGAATGGACAAAGCTTTCCCACGGTTAATTAAGAAGCCATGAAGGGAAAATTCTGTGAGGATAGCTTTTTTTGCAGCATCTTCAATATTTGTTAATTCTTGCAACGCTTCACTTAAAAGCAATTCTAATCTTGTTTTGAATTCTCTTGGAATATGTCTTGCCAGTTCTCCATGTGACAGATTTAACTCAATTACATGAACAACATGTGTTAGAAAAGTTAATACTGTTGCAACATCATGTGTTGTTTGTTCTTGTTCGAAAAGTATTAATCTATGAGTATCATGAATTGATTTACCAAGAGAAGTAATTTGTTTGTGGATTGTTTTTTCATATGAGCGCATTTTTTGAATGCTTGATGTTTCAAGTTTTTGAACTATTTTTTGACTACTTTGTTCTTTTATGGCTTTTTGTAATCTAGAACGCAAAGAGCGCATTTCTTTACTTCGATTTTTATGAAATTGTTCTAATTGAAATTCACTCATTTCTTCTTGAATGTCTTTTCTCAAGGATTTTGCTAGGTGAACTTCAGTTTGATGTATTACTCTATTATTCATTAAACCATGTTCTTGCAGTTTCCTAACATTGATATTATGCTTTACAACCATCAATTAGAGTTACATGAAACACAAAAATATGTCAGATCATTCTACAAATTTATGCAA
>CAYTOG010000081.1:0-2932 GCA_964439765.1 uncultured Methanosarcinales archaeon | reverse complement strand
GATCAAGATTTGATAAATTTTAAGGATGGATTAAAATGATAAAAACAGTTTTAGCACAAGAATTTGGAAGAGTACCTTTAGTTGTAGGCATAACTGGAGCAATGCTTGGTGAAGATGGTGATGTTGGAAGAATTATTTCTCTTCTAGTTATGGTAACTTTTATGATTGCCATTCTTACAAACAATCCGCAGATTGAAAATGCAACTTTTAATGCATTGATTGGTGCAATCATGGGACACTACTTTAGAAACGTGCAGGAGAAAGTTAAAAAATGAGCACAGGTGGGCCAATAATTTACGATATTAGGATGCTTCCAAAGGATGAGGCTCCACAAAGAACAGATGCAAGTATTTTGAATATTCTTTGGCTTTACATTGCATATAAAATGTTTGGAAAGAAGCACTAGGCTTCTTCAATTTGTTGTTCTAACATCAAAGCATAATTACTGTAAAGTCCAGTATCAATAACTTCATGCTTGCCAGTTAGACACTTCATTAGTTTTTCGAGATCTTTAATAAGATCTGTTTCACCAATTTTCTGTTTGTATTCCTTCACTGCGGCGAAATACCGCGCTTTTTCTTCTTTATAGTTGTATTTGTTCATTGTATGGACACCCTTTATAGTGTTTTTTTACTTCGATTCTCGGTTTGCAGACTTCTTTTCCAACTCCCGTTGGTACTCCAAGGCGTTTATCAAAGATGGTGCATGTGGTAGTGCCATTTGCATTATGGAATAAATACCTGCAGCCTTTACAACATAACCCGCAATTTTTGCACAGGGACACTTTCGTCTTTTCATTCAATTACACCAACGCCAATAATAAAAGGAGATAAGTCCCCAGTGTAACTCTAGAGTTACTTTATCTGCTTCAGTTCCAAAGCTTATGATTTTCATTTCCATCTCCTTGTTAAAGTCTGATTGCTTTTTTTATTTTTTGCTGTACAAATAGAGCAGAACGCTCCAGATGAAGGAACTTCCGCAGTGCATTTGTACCATGTTTTATCGGGGCGCTGTTTCAAACCATTGCACTTCATCTTGATCTCCACCTTCTTTTTAATTCATCTTCAACTTTGTCCTCGAAAGTTGTTCTTTTTAATGGATTTTCAAAGCTTTGAATTTCTTCTTTGTGTTTTTCCCAAAGCTCTTTCCACACGAAACGCCTATTTCGAGAGTTAAACTGTATCTCATTCATAAATTGAACCCCCTTGTTTCTCTTGGAGCGCCCGTTCTCTTCCACTGCAATTACTTTGATGTTTTTTCATTAACGCCATAGCATCAACCAGGAGATGAATAATATGTTGAGCTTGCAGGCCACTTTCATATACACTTACTTCAAAAGTGCAATACTCGCAAGAAATTCTAAATCTTTCAAGCGACAAATTATCACTTCTCCACGGTACTCCCTTTTTTCTTGGTTTTTGTTTCATTTTTTGCAGCCTCTTTTTCTAAAATCTCTTTTAACATCTCGTTATTTTCTCGCGTTGTTTTGTCTAAAGCTTGAAACCATTTGAAAACGGAATCAAGTGCCATTTGCATTTCTTGCATATTCATTTTATTCATCTCCTGGTTCGGGCCATCTGCTGACAGTTGGCTCTTGGGAAGGGGGAGGGCCCTGCACCTTAGGCATTGCCCCCTGTGCTAGTCCTGCCGCAATCCCTTCCGCTAAAGTGTCTAGTGGGCTGGGTTCACTGAAATCTTCTACATCTCCAGAACCTACGAAGCTTTCTGCCACTTTTAATTTCTCATAAACTGAAGATTCAGCTTGTTTTTGTAGATCCAAGAACAATTTCATCATTGTAAAGAACTCTTGACCCTTCTCAGAGAGTCCTTCCACCTTCTGATTTTGTTGTTTCATCTGCATAATTGCTAGTTGTTGTTGTTGTAACTGCAATTGAAGCTTCTGAATCATCTCATCTTTGCCTGCATCTTCCACCATTTGCTCTAATTCATTCAACTCTGACATTTTTTTGCTCCATAAATTCTTTTAATTCTTCAAATGTAACGTTGTAATCCCTTTCTTGCATCACTTTACGTATCAAATTCACTTGTTTTATTGTGATTCGCTCTTTGTTTTCAAAGTAATTAGACATGAACGTGTCAAAAAATTGCTGTATATCTGCCGGAGGTAGTTCCTCAACATTATTTGTGTGCTCTCTCATAAATGATTCGACCAGAGCGGACCGTTCTCCGGGAGCTACTGCCTGTTTAAAGGCATTTAGTACTTCTGAGTTAATAGATGCTGAGAATATTGAAGTTCCCATGAAACTATACTACTATACTACTAAATATAATTAATTAATTAATTAATATATAGAAAAAAAATGAATATATCAGATTTTGCATGGTAAATCACTACAATAATGCATAAATATAGACAAAAACATGTACAAAATGTGGGGCAAGGAGACAATCTTTTAGTAGCAGCTGCATTCATTGGAGGAGTCTTAATCTTAAAAGGGGCTCAAGAGACCGTAGAAGACGTTAAATCTACAATTCCTCAATTTCCTTCAATAACTTTTCCTTCTATTTTTCCTCCACAAGTAGACACTTCTCAATTCGCCCTAGCTAAAGATGTTGTATTTCCTAGGGAAATACCTGGAAAAAAACCAATTGCAGAAATAGACTTTTTAGGAGAACCTGCAAAGATATTTGCACCTGCCCCAACACCTGAGAGATCTTTACAAGAACAAGTTATGCTGACACAAACAGGACCCACATTCTTAAGATCTGATTTAACCCCTTCCCCCTCCGAACCTCCCCCTTCCCTTCCTGAAGATCCACTAGCTAAAGAAGCAACAAAAAGACTCTTTGCTGGTGCATCAGACGCAAGAAGTAAAGCTCAAGCTAAAGCTGATGAAATTGCAGCTCAAACAGCAAAAGTACTTGCAGAAAGAAAAGCAAGAAAACAAGAATGGTATGAGAAATTCAGATG
>CAYTOG010000080.1:0-3039 GCA_964439765.1 uncultured Methanosarcinales archaeon | reverse complement strand
CTATGGTTACTTCTCTAGCCGCAAGATTTATAAATAAAGAGCATGAGTTCTTTCATTGATTATGGAAGCTAGCGACAGCAACTCTAACTCATTTTGGATGAAAACCAAACGGTTTTACAAACAAACTATTAGGGTTTTGAGAATTACTAGAAAACCAGGAAAAGAAGAGTATCTAACTGTAGTTAAGGTAACCGGTCTTGGAATGGCAGTAATTGGTCTTATGGGCTTTGTAATTTTCATGATAAAACAATTAATATTTTAGGAACAACATAAAATGTCAGAGAAAACAGAAACAACAGAAACTCCAGATGGCGCAGTTGAGAGCCATATTTTTGCACTGCGAACAGCAGCTAACCGTGAAGATCAAGTAATTGATTATCTTATTAGTAAGTTAGCGAAGGATAAAAGTTTGATTCTTTCAGTTATCCGTCCACATGGTATGCGAGGATATATTTTTGTTGAAGCAGCTTCTCGTCAAGATGCTGAAATGGGATGTGCTGGTGTACCTTATGCTCGTGGAATTTTACCAGGAGAAATACCTTATGCTGAAATTGAACATATGCTTGAGCAAGTAAAAGTTGAAATGAATATTCGCAAGAGTGATATTGTGGAGATTATTTCAGGGCCGTTCAAGCGTGAGAATGCAAAAGTAATTAGAATCAACAAGCAAAAAGAAGAAATTGTTGTAGAGTTACTTGAAGCAGCTGTTCCAATTCCAATTACTGTTAGTATGGATGCAGTGAAAGTTATCCGTCGTGAACACGGTACGAAGGCAGAGGAACCTGAAAACCTTAAGTTATAATAATCTTTAAATACTGAACAAAACTTTATTCACATTTCCCGCCCCGATAGTGTAGTCCGGACTATCATACTGCCCTTTCGTCTCTTGATGAAAAGGGAAAGTCAGGCAGCGACCCGGGTTCAAATCCCGGTCGGGGCACTCTTTTATTAAAGTAGGTGTTATACAATTTACATAAAGATTATTGAGAAGAGAAATAAAACAAATTAAAATTATTCTTCAACAACAGTATTAGGGGTTAACGCCCAAGAAATAGTTCTTATTTGATTAGAATTGCTAGTATCTTCAGAAGAATATATTGAGTCAGTAAATGATCCTGATATGGTTCCATCAACACTAACATATAACTTACATGATCCTGCATTACTAAGTGCATCATCTCCTGTTGTAGGTTGACATTGTTCATCTGAACCTCCACCAATATCTAATCCTTCATAGTCACAAGATGATGTCTCAGAAGTTTCACTTGTACCATCACCATATGTTGTTCTCATAACACAAGTATTACTAAAACTTTGAAATTTTGGTTGAATATTAAAATACGCTTCACCATCAACATCAATCTCCCCCATTTTTAACGGTGTTGTTAATGTTGCTGAATCTTGTGCAGAGTCTGAAATCTCTTTAGTCAGTGAATCTCCACTTGAAATCTCTTCAGTTTCTTTGAAATATTCTAATGAAACAGATCCATGTAAATAGGTTAAATAAAATATTGATGTGTTACCATAATATACTCTTACAGCATCGAAAGTATAATCTTGGGAGTAAGTTCTATCTTCTTCGTTTGCAAAGTAATCTGTGTATGATGATGCCATAAGTGTGTTAACTTCTGTTGCAAAACCAGTGTAATAAACAATGCTCTCTGCACCTGGTTGAAAATCATCTAGTGACCATTTTCCAGTTTCTTCAGAATCTTCTTGAGTGCCAGATCCCCAATCAATATCTCCTTCAGGAGTGCAAGCCGTTAGTAATAAAATTGCTAATAAAACAATAAATAGTTTCCTCATAAACGAATAAAACATTTTTCAGTTTATAAAAGTACTCTCTGAACTGAGCCAAAAAACACTTCCTAAGAGAAAATTAACGACCAAGTACTTCTGAAAATTCTCCAACAACTTTCATACCACCAAGATAAATTGCTGAACATAATTGAACTGAATTAGCACCAGCTGTAAGTGCAAGTAAAGAATCTAGTGGATTCATGATACCACCTGATGCTGAAAGATATGTCCGAGGGTGTCGATCTCGAAGACCTCCAGTAACAGCAAGAGTTGAGGGTAAAAGATGAGCACCAGAAGTTTTCCCTTTGTTGATTAAACGAAATCCAAACAATGGGTGATGATTAGCAATAACATTAACACCAGAATCTGCATATGTAAATCCATCAAAATCCAAATCACTAAATGCAACATAATCCATAATATCTTGTCGTCTCTCTAACTTCAAAAGAACTGGTTTTCCTCGTTTAATTCTCATAGAAGCATAACGAGCAGTCATTCTATAAACTTCTCTTCTATTTCTGTGAAATGTTTCAACTTGTTCTTCAACACCAAGGGCTTCTGTAAACTCTGGGAGGTTTGGAAGAAGAATAGGTGAGTGTTGAAACTCATGAAAATAACGTAAATTTAATTCAACAGCATCACCAACTAATTGATCAACGAGTGCAAAATCTTCTGCTTGAGATATGCCAAGACTTTGAACAACATGTCTATCTGGAAATTCTTTTTTCATTTCCAAGCAAAGTTCATTTGATTCTTCAACAGAGAGTAATTTAGGATCTCCATCATGTGAGTAGGAACTAACTGATCCAATTTCGTCAACTTTTCGAAAGCCTTCCAAAAATCCACCATCGATAGCATCTCGTTTTAACCATGGAACAAAGTCAAGTAACCTTTCTAAACCAGGATGAACAGAAAAATCATGGTAAATAATAACACCGTCTCTAACAATATAATTTCTTCCTTTTTTTGGAGGGTCACGAACAGCAGTTTTCAAAACAACAGAGTCAGCTCCATACTCAAAAAGTTTTCTAACTGAAGTTGAATTAGAAGTTAAATCTGAAGACGCTATCCAAAGCCGACCGAAATCTTGTAAAACCATTATAATAAGTTCCAGCGACTGTTCTTTATAAATAGTTCACTTCAAAGTAGCAACCCTTACTGAAGTAAAAATTACTAGAACAGAAAACTTATCACTACTAACATAAATTCATTACATTGACAAAAACGATAAATATATAA
>CAYTOG010000079.1:0-3143 GCA_964439765.1 uncultured Methanosarcinales archaeon | reverse complement strand
CAATACAAGAAGTAGAACTTAGAACAAGAGAAAGTCCTGATGTAAAGCAATATCTCCAAAAATTAGAATTTGAAAAAATACTCGTAAATTTTCCCCCAGAGCTTGAAGAAATGAGACATGTCCTTCTCAAATTATTTAATCAATATATTGACGAATTAAGGTATAGGAGAGTCCTATTTGGCCCCTCAAACAAAACCATACTAATTCAACTTCAGAAAAAAATTATGGGAACACTAGCAAGAGGAAACAAAAACTTTCAATATATGCTAGGTGCAAGTGCTTGTGCTCAAGCAATAAAACTTCAACATGCACTAGAACTCTTGGAGACCCAAACACTCTTTAGTTTTAACAAATATCTAAAGAATTTATTCAATCAAGCATCCAATAAACAAAGTAAGGGGGTTGTCAAACTTGTGGCCAAACCAGAATTTAATTTTATCTTTATGCAATCAAACGAACTTCTCGCAAAAAATCAAGAACATCCAAAACTCACAAAATTAATAGAGACTATAAAAAAAGAACAAGCAAACAGTAAAAATCTTAGGGTTATTGTATTCACTCAATTTAGAGATAGTGCAACAACTATTTCAAAAAGTCTCAATGAAATCCCAAAAATCAAATCAAAGGTTTTTGTACGACAAACAAAAAAAGATGGAACAGGATTAAATCAAAAACAACAAAAGAAAATAATAGAAGAATTCTCTGAAGGAAAGATCAATATTTTAGTAGCAACTTCAATTGCAGAAGAAGGTCTGGATATTCCTGAAGTTAACGCAGTAATTTTTTATGAGCCAATTCCCTCTGCGATAAGAGCAATTCAAAGAGCAGGAAGAACAGCAAGATTAGAAAAAGGGAAGCTAATTATGCTAATAACAAAAGGAACTCGGGATGAATCTTTTTATTATGTCTCAAAAGCAAGAGAAAAAAGTATGCACAAGGCAATAGATTCTGTTAAAAAAGATTTAGCAAACAATATTCCTCTTAAAGACGAGGAGCAACGAACATTGTGAAAACAAAACCCCTTTTCTAAAACATAAAATAATATAAAATACTTTTTTCATAAAAAGATTATGAAAATTACTATTGCAGGGTTTCCAGGATCTGGAAAAAGTACTCTTAAAGATGACGTTGCAAAAAGACTGGACTACAAATCTTATTCTATGGGAGATATGAAAGGCAAATTTGCAGAAAGCAAGGGAATGACAATAGATGAATTCATGGCAAAATGCCCCCCAAAAGAAGTCCATCATAAAGTAGATAATTTTCAAACAGAACTTGGACAAACAAAAGATAACTTTGTTATAGATGGGTGGATGTCATGGCATTTTATTCAACCTTCATTAAAAATCTTCCTTGAAACAGATTGGAATATTGCAGCCCAAAGAATATTCCAAGCAAAAAGAGGGGCTGATGAGCCAACATATTCAAGTGTAGAAGAATGTAAAAAAATAATTCAAGAAAGATACTGGGAAATGCGAAGACAAACAATGCAAGAATATAATGGAGCAGACCTAAACAATAAAGATAATTACGACGTAATAATCAATACCTCAAAATTAACAGAAAAAGAAGTTGCACATCTAACACATAAAAAAATAATTGATTATAACCAAAAAATGAATCCGCCAACATTTTATTTAGCACACCCAACAGAATCAAAAGAATGGGTAAGAGGATGGCAAAAAGGATTTGAACAAAGAACAGGAATAAAGCTAATCAATCCCTTCTTTGATTGTAATTCTTTAGAAACAGAAATGGGAGAATTAGGTAAAGAAAAATATCTACAAATGGGTTCAGCACAACGCTCGGAATTAATCCGGGGAGACTTACAAGGCATTGCAGACAAAGAAATCCTTGGAGGAATTTTTTTATTTGACGACTCATACACACTAGGGACCCCACTAGAATTAGCACTAACTAAACTCATGGGTAAATTAACATACACAGTTGCAATGCATTCTGAAGCAGCATACCAAAAACATCCAACATTTGCATTATTCTCAGATAAAATATTTCCAAACATAAATCAATTAGAAGGCTCATTAAATCAAAACAAACAATGGTTTTTTAGAGACTTAGAAAGATCAAGACAACAAGCAAATGAAGATAAAACCTTAAAATTAATTTATGATCAAATCTTCAAAAATTATCAATATCAAACAGATTAACTATTTGTTACTTATAGATTAAAAATTCTCCCATAATTTTAGATATCTTATTTACAATTAGAGAAATAAAATTATTTAACAACCCCATGAGCACCACTCTCTTTATATCCTGCAGAGGAAATTTCCACAAAATCGGCTTTCCCTCTAATTTCTTCAATTTTTTCTGCTCCGACATAAGTCATTCCAGAAGCAAGCCCACCAAGAAGCTTTTTGATTATAGGTTCAATTGATCCCTTATGAACAACTTTTGTTTTCTCACCCTCAACATAGATTATCTCTCTTTCTTCACTTCCATCTAATTCAAACCTTTTCATGGTGGCCCCAAAACTTGCCATCCCCCTATATTCCTTAAATTCCCTGCCATTAACATTAATAATTTCATTCGGAGTCTCTGTTGCACCAGAGAAAAGATTTCCAATCATGACACAATCTGCCCCAGCCCCAATAGCCTTTGCAACATCGCCAGGGATCTTAATTCCTCCATCAGCACAAATAGGAACTCTCCCCTGAGTTTCTTCATACACATCCATTATGGCAGTTATCTGAGGGACCCCTGCTCCAGTCATAATCCGAGTTGTACACACAGCCCCGGGACCAATTCCCACTTTAATTGCATCAGCACCCTTAGTTAAAAAATAATGTGCAGCATCCTTCGTTGCAACATTGCCAACCATAACATCAACATTAGGATAATTTTGTTTGATCCAATCAAGTGCCTTTCCAATATATTTTGAATGCCCATGAGCAACATCCAAAACAAGAATATTAACACCTGATGAAATAAGCGAAGGAATTCTTACATCCAAATCTTTTATCCCCACAGCAGCAGCACAAATTAAATTCTGCTCTTTTACTCTTCTTACCTCTCTTGCTTGCTCCTCTACAGACATAAACCTATGCAAAACACCAAGACCACCAAGTTTTCCAATAGCAATCGCCATTCGACTTTCACAAATAGTATCCATATTTGCAGCA
>CAYTOG010000078.1:0-3165 GCA_964439765.1 uncultured Methanosarcinales archaeon | reverse complement strand
TGATTCAAGCTGAAGCAAATAATTAAGAGAAAATAAATAAATCTATTTTAATGTTGGATGTCTGTTTGTTTGGAGCCAATTATATGTTTCATTTGAGGCTGCACGGATAATTGAACCCGCATGAGACATAAAAGATCCATAGTTTGAGGATCGACTTCCACGTTCGACAATTCCTATAACATGGTATGGATAACGTTTTCCATCAGTACCTTGTGGTGAAAGAATTCCGAAATCTCCAATACACATCCCAGTACTTCCTGTTTTGTTGTATCTTAAGGTTCCTACTGGAACGTCTGGTGCACCATTATATAATCGATCTTTTCCAGGAAGTGCCATTAATCTTCGAATTTCTCTTGCGGTGGCTGTTGGCATTCTCCCATCTTCAGTCCACATTGCGTGTAAAAATCTGGAATAATCTCTTGCAGAAGCTTTATTTCTGTAAGTTCTTCCGCCAGAAGGAATTTTTTCCACAATGCTTGTGTCATGGAATATGCTTCCATAATTTTCAGTTAAAATTTTTTGAACAGCACGTGGGCCTCCTACTTGATCAATCACCCAATTTGTTGCCGAGTTGCTGCTTCGTTGGATCATTGCTTCCATATTTGTTTTACTTCTTGACCCATATGTTGAACTGTTAGGTCCATATTTGTGGAAAAATGCTAGTGCTACAAATGGTTTTACCATACTTGCACACTGACGTGGATCATCCCCATTAATATCTACTAATAATTCTCCAGTGGTATAATCAAAGACAACCCATGATGTTGAAGCGTTTCTTGTGTGAACACTTTGTGCTTTTTTTCTTTTTACAAGACTATTAATAATACTTTGAAGTCCAGAATCTGTTGAAGTTCTAGGTGATGGTACTTGTGTTTTTGGAACTTGACCAATACTTGGTTGAATATTATTTACAACAGGTGCTCTATCATTTGTAACGCTAGTTTCTCCAGCAATTAGTTCATAACCATTTTCTCTAGTTGGTGTTGCAAGAACTCCACTTCTTCTTGAAAAATGTGAACTTTTTCTAAGTAAATTATGAAGTCTTTCTGCAGTATTTTCTGCTTGCTCTTCAGTTCCTCTACGTTGATATACTAAGGCGTATTTATCTCCACGTTTTTCAATTACTAAATCGCTTCCAATTCCTTCGCCTAATACTCTACGGACTTCTTGCATATCATCTTTTAGAGCACTTAAATTTCTACCAACTCCAAAACTAACATTATATAATGAAGAATATCCTTCATCACGAATTGCTTCAGCTCTATCTGTATTATTGAATAAATCAGTTTTTCGAAGTGCAGTTGTGTGATTAGCAGCAGTTTGCACTGCTCGATCATGATCTTCTCCATCTCTATCATAAATGATTCTAAATAAATTGCCAGAGTTATTTCTGACTACTCGTAAATCACTTGCAACTCCTTGACCTAACATATCCGCAATATCATCGCGAACATCAAATGCTGATTCAAGATCAGATAAAGCCATATAACTAACATCCCAAAGGCCAGATTCATCTTGACCTAGTGCTATTCCTGGGTTAATTGCGATACCACCCATTGTGGCAGCTAACATTTTCATAAATTGTCGTCTATCCATAGTTTCACCAATTACTATAATCAAATTATAATTACTATAGAACTCTCTAAAGCTATTTTACTTTATAAAGGTTGTGTTAATTTATCACTTTTTAGTGACAACTATTCAGAAATCCCTAACTTCTCTAAAATCAAATCTGCTGTAAAAGGCACTAAATCAGAGTATTCTTGACCCATACCTAAGAATAAAATGGGCTTACCTGTGACATAACAGATAGAAAGTGGTGCTCCACCCATCTCATCAACATCGGCTTTTGTAAGAATAATCCCATCTATTCCAAGGGTTGATTCATACTTTTCTGCTTGTTCAACACAATCATTTCCAGTGATACTCTCACCGATGAATATTTTGCAATCAGGATTTGCGACACGCATCATCTTTTCTAATTCTGCCATTAAATTTGTATTAGAATGAAGACGCCCAGCTGTATCAATTAATACAACATCAATATTATTTTTCTCTGCGTATTTTTTAGCATCATACGCAACAGCTGCAGCATCAGAACCGTAATCATGTTTGATTAATTTTATTCCAAGCTTTGTTGCATGATCTTGCAGCTGGTCAATTGCAGCCGCTCTAAATGTGTCTCCTGCTGCCATAACAGTTGTTATACCCTGTTCTTTTAAGTAATGCCCAAGTTTTGCAATAGTTGTTGTTTTTCCACTACCATTTATTCCAAAGAAAATAATTGTGTAGGGTTTCCCTTCTTTTTTGAATTTTTTAATATCATCAATAATATCTTTTCTTTCAATAGATAAGATTTCTTTTAATGTGTGCGCCAAAACTTCTTGAATCTTTCCTGCAACATCACGTGGAAGTGGTTTGTCTACCAATTCTTTGCTCAAATCTGATTTAATTCTCTCAATAACTTTTACTGATACATTGCTCTCAAGAAGTAAAACTTCAAGATCCCAAAAAAGTTCTTCGAATTTTTCTTGATTAATAGTTTTGGTTGTAAGTTTTTGTTTAATCTTTGAAAAGAATGATTTTTTTTCTTTTGGTTCTTCTTTAATCACTTCTTCTTTTTTTGTTTCAGACGGCTCTTTTGTTACTGTTTCAACTGTTTTGTCGACTTTAATTTCTTTTTGTTTTTCAACTTCAAGAATTTTTTCAACTTCTTTTTCTTCAGCAACTTTTAACTCTTCAGAATCAATTACTGTTTCATCAGCTTCAAGGTCAAGGAGCTCGTGTTTACTTGGCTCTGGAGCTACTTCAACATCTTTAGTTTCTTCAACTTCATGAGCACTTGCGAGAAGTTCTTCAGCACTAACTTTTGATGTTTTTTCTTCTTCAACTATTTTTTTCGTTTCATCTACATCAGCTAAGACATTATCAATTTCTTTGAGAACAACTTCTTCTTCTTTTTCTTTCTTCTCAACAACTTTTTGTTCTTCAATTAGTTCTTTCTCAACTTCAATCTCTGCTTCAATTGCTTCTTCTTCAGCCTTTTTCGAGAAAATAGAAAGAGTATTTTTCAATTTACTTTTTAATTTACCAAACATTTTTTATTCACTTCTATTGCTGATGGTATTTTTGTAAAAACAACCTTGCAAAAAAATAATACAGCAA
>CAYTOG010000077.1:0-3218 GCA_964439765.1 uncultured Methanosarcinales archaeon | reverse complement strand
GTAATCGCCATGGAAAATTATTCTGTTATTACTACCCTTTATCCAACTACACTTGTAATTGTAAATCTTGCATTTGTAGTATACTTAATTGTAAGGAGAAGAGAGAGAAAAATAGAAGAAAAGAGAATTAAAAAGCACTTAATTTTCACACTCTAACCTTATACATAAAGACTTCATCCCATTGGTTTTCTAAGTGCATCATTTCTTTAACAGAAAGATTCTCAAAGTATCTGCGAATTGGTCGCATCGAATTGCCATGAACTGAAAGTGCCACATTAATTTTATATTCATGGCAAAAAAAAAGTAAATCTTTCAAAAAAGAATGAATCCGCTTCTCAACATCTTTAATTGATTCACCAGAAGGTGGCCTTAAACTATAACTGCGGCGAATTCGATGTAATTCTTTTTCCCCATACTTCTTTGAAAACCAAGCATGAGTTTTTCCTTCTAATTTCCCATAACATCTTTCAATTAGTCTGTCATCTCCGATATCAACCTTGCATTCAGAATGACGATTAATAACAATATGTAATGTTTCACGGCTTCGAACTAGCGATGAATGAAATCCAACATCAATTTTCTTATATGCAAGTTTTTTAGCAATTTTGTGTGCATCTTTCTTTCCTTTAGAAGTTAATTTGGAATTGCGCCAACCACAAAATTCATGTAATTCATTGAAAGAGGTATGTCCATGACGAAAAACAAAAATGTTAGAATATTTACGGCGAGAATATTTCTTCTTCCACCCATTCTTTCGTGCAAGTACTTTCATAGAAGATATCAAAGCATCCATATTAAAGACAATAATATATAAGTAGAAAAAGCTTTCTCTTAAATTGCAATGTCTCTACTCAAAAAAATCAAATCATTATTTGTTAAAAAAGAAGAGATAATTGTAAAACCTAAAAAAAGTCAACAAAAAAGAAGAAAACAATTAACAAAAGAAGAACAAAAAGCAAAAGAAGAACGTGCAAATAGATTACTCAAAGAACAATTAGCTAAAGAAAAAAAGAAAAGCAAGAAAACTATACGAAAAACAACTAGAGAATCAAATGTTACAAAAGTTTCTATTAAACCAAAAAAGAAACAAAAAAGAAAACAACGAATTACTGTTTCAAAAATAGAACAAGAAGCTGAAGAATTTGCAACAAGTAACAACACAATTCTGTTCATTGGGGCAACAACTAAACGCCTAAGAGTCATTGAGTGGCGAAAAACAAAAAAACGAGTTATTCTAAACAAAGAAAGAGAAGTTAGAAGAACACATAAGGGTGGTTGGAGTCAAGAAAAATTTCAACATTTTGTAGACTCGCAGAAAGCGAAGACAGCAGATTGGATTGAATCAAATTTAACAAAATCAGGAGTTCTTCGAGGCCCTTATGATAGGGTTTTAATTGAAGTTTCTGAAGAAAAGGTAAGAAAGCGAATTGAAAAAGTAATCAAAACAATATAACACACATTTAAGACAGCCATTTCTACCCATAACATATATGCAAATACGATGTATTTGCTTTTCGTTGCTGTTTGACAGCAACATATATAAAGCACCCTAAAATTAGCTTGAATGTTACAAATTGAGCCAAATATGAGAAGTGATGCTCTTGAGATTGGCTCTGCTTCAAAGATATAACTATTTTAGGTGAAAAAACTTATGGCAAAACAAAGTGTAGATGCATTAATTGAAGGGGGCAAAGCAACAGCTGCGCCACCATTAGGTCCAGCTCTTGGTCCAACTGGAGTAAATATAGGACTAGTTGTAGCTGAAATTAACAAAAAAACAAGCGATTTCAAAGGAATGAAAGTCCCAGTTAAAGTAACAATTGATACTGATACAAAAGAATTCGAAATTTCTATTGGAACACCACCTGCAGCACAGCTTATCAAAAAAGAAGCTGGTGTGAAGAAAGGAGCAGCTAACCCATTAACAGAGAAGGTTGCTGATCTTTTGATTGAGCAGATCATTAAAGTTTCAAACATGAAGCAAAGTTCTTTGCTAGGTAACGATACAAAAGCAAGAGTAAGAGAAATTGTTGGAACATGTCAATCTATGGGAATCATGGTTGAAGGAATGCCAGCATCTGAAGCTCTTGTTGCAATTTCTGAAGGGAAATTTGATGAAAAAATAGCAAGTGGTAAAACTGAACTTACTGAAGAAGAGAGAAAACATCAGGAAGAAGAGAAGAAGCGTTTGGCAGCAGAACTTGCAGAGAAACGTGAAGAATATCTTGCGAAAGGTAATGACATCCTTAAAATGATGGAAGGAAAAGATGTTAAGAAAATCCGAACTAAGATGACTGAAGCATCTCTACCTATGCCAATTATCAATGAGTTGGCTCCACTAGAAACTGAGAAGAAGTAAACCTTTTCTTTTTTAATTTTATTTTTTTCTTTTACTTTTGTTGTTCTTTATTATTTTAATTTTAAAAAACAACAACTAAACTTCTACAACTTTATCAACTAAAACTTCAATTTGGCTGAATAATTTTGTATCCTTATCTTTATCAGAAATTGCAAGAATTAGTTGTGCTCCTTCCTTTTTTCGTATATCTTGAGAGATACGATTAACAAAACGAGAGATCACACCGGTTTTGTGGTATACTTGAAGAGTTGATAAAGAATCAATTAATACTGTTGGTGAAGATAAGTCAACAGATTTTGTTATCACTAAACATAATTCAGTTAAAGCATTTGGTGATGAAACATAAAGACAACGAAGGTCACTTTTTTGTTTCACTAGTGTCGCAGTGATACAATCTACAAAAAAGAAGTTCTTCAGGCTAATCTTTTTTCTCTTAAAAGAATCTATTAAAGAATTAAAACCTTTATTTAAAGTAACATAACATACGTTTTTTTTGCTAATACCTTTAACTACTTTTAACAAACTATCATTAAATGTTTGTCCTGGAACCACCAACAAGATAATCTTTTTTTGACTTAATTCTTTTTTTAGAACCATTTTCATTTCTTAAGAGCTTTATTAATTCTTTTTATTAAATCTTTATTATCAAATGGCTTTTCAATATAATCAACCATGTTTCCCTTGATAAGATCTTGTTTAGTTGCTTCTGAAAGTTTTACTACAGTTAAAAAGATAATCGGAATTTTTATTTTTCGTTTTTTTAACTCTGTAAGGATATCTTTAGTAGTCAAACCAGGCATAAGAACATCCAAAAGGATGAGATCTGGTTTAGATTTTTTCAATTTATTTAGACAATCTT
>CAYTOG010000076.1:0-3234 GCA_964439765.1 uncultured Methanosarcinales archaeon | reverse complement strand
TATATAATAAAAAAGGAGAAAGAAAAAAAGAAAAAAAAATAAAAAAAAGAAATTTTAGTAGTAACTTTCTCCGAACTCTTCAGATTTCTCTGGTTTCTTTGACAATAAAACGATTAAAACCACTAATAATACTAAGAAAATTATCGCTAAGATAATTGTTAGAACTACTACTGGATTTGTTATCTCGCTTTCTTCAACATCTAAATTGAAAGTAACTGTGTCAACAATTGATTCACCACTAACAACATCAACATTAAAGCTGTGTTCTCCTTCTGTGTCTGAACTTGCTGTAACAGTAACTGTTTCACTTGAGCCTGGTCCTACAGCAACAACTGCCGGGCTTGCTCTTGTGTTAAGAGTACCTGAAGATTCTGCGATAAGTCTAAAGACCTTTAACTTGCTTGTTGGGTTTACAACTAACAAATTGTAAGATGCATCTTCACCTGCCATTGCAGTCTTTCTTAAAGTTGTTGCAATTACATTACTTGTGAAGTCATTTTCAACAACAATTTGTCTAACAGCTGTACTAACAGTGTCCTCATTTACAACTTCCACATCAAGAGTATAAACTCCTGGAGCTATGTCATAAGGAATTTTCAAGAAAAGTCTTCCACTAACAGTGTCTTCCTCATCATCGTCATCATCGTCATCATCTTCAATAGCTACTAAGTCTCCAAAGAATGCTGATTTTTCAAGACCTAATGCTACGATACTAACTGTAACAAACACATCGTCTAAATCACCAGCACCAGTGTTTTTAACAACAATATCAACCGGGAAATTTTCTCCTGCTTCAATTGTTCTACTTACACTAATTGCCTTAATATCTGCTTCATAAAGAGTTCTTTCAACTCTTAACTCAAATTCTAAAGTTTCTGATTCAAAGTCTTCACCATCAACTTCAATTTCTAAATCCACAAATTCTCCTAATTCATCCTTAAGTTCATTTGGAACTTTGAGATTTAAAACAACTTTTCTTGAGTCGCCTTCTTGGACAAATAATGGTCTTGAAACTTCAGTAACTTTTCTTTTACCAGTGTCAATCTCAGCTTCAACAGTTACATCAAAGTCTTGGCATTTGTCATCGAAATCGTCACTATCTTCATCCAGGATGTCTCCAAATTCATCCACAAAGTCTCCATCCTCTACTTCACAATCAGGAAAATCAGCTTCAAACTGAACTTCAACCCGGATAGTATCACCTGCAGTAATTGCAGCTGTATCAGATTGATCTTGTCCGTTAACAAAGATGTCAACTCCTTCAACTTCAACATCTGTTATAGTGTATTCTTGAGCACTTACACTAGCTACTAAAAACAAAGCACATACGATTGTCAAAAAAGAAACCAAAACATTTTTGGTATTCATTTTTAGTTTATCCATTTTTTTAATTACACAGAAAAACTTGTTTTTCTGATAAAAAATATACATAAATCCTATTTATAAACTTTATGGTGACAACACTATTGTTTCATTATGAAGTTACTAAATGTTAGTAACATGAGGTTAATTTTTGTAACTAAGCGTTATTCAAATTTAGTGAAAAATTGAAATACTGTTGTCAGCGACGGTGATTTTTGGTGTGGGGGGAATTATTGGTAATCTCTGCCAGTTGCTCCAAAATGGCTAGACGCACATTTTTCCGCTTGAAAAATAATTATCAGATAACAAATTTATTAAGCGAACAATCTGACAAAGTCGATTGTGAGCTACAAATAACACGAAAGATAGTGAGTGCAAAATAAAAAAACAAAAAGCCATAAAATTGCTCGACAATTTTATAGGCTTAATAACTTAATACTTGTATCAGTTGTTGCAAAATTCTTTGCTACAATTACACTTACATTTGCTTCTTCAGATGCTTTAATTACTGAACTAGTTACAGTGCCATCAATAACAATTATTGTTGGTTTTTTGCTAGCTCGATTAATTGCACTATTTAGAGATTTTATTGATACACTTCTTAATTCTTCTATAGATTCATCTAAAAGAATTGCTTTTTTTGAACCTTGGTTTTTATCTGAAATTGCTTTTAGTTTTTCTTTATCAACTTCATTTAACTCAAAGCTAACTACTTCAGGTTTTGCCTGATGTTTACCAGCCTTTTCCTTAGAAAAACCATTTTTTGAAAGAAATTCTTCAGCAGTCATTTTCTTACGCAAATTCATTAAAACTTCTTTACCTGTTAATTCTTCAACTTCTTTTCCATCTGGCGCTACTGCAACATGCTTAATTCTTGCGTTATCTGTAACGTTTTTAACAATCAACTTTCCGCCTCTGTCTCCATCAACAAATAAGATTATATCTTTTTCTTCACTTAATTCCTTGATTTCTTCTGGAAGCTTTGTTCCATTCATTGCTATAACATTGTTAACCCCATTTCTCATAAGATTTAATACATCTGCTCTTCCTTCAACAACAATTAGTTCTTTAGCTGTTAAATCTCCAGACGGAAGTTTATTTTTTCCATATTCTTTAACTCCTGCCATTTTTGCAGCATCCTTAATCTCATTTGAAATTTCTCTTGAATCAGCTGAACCTTTAATTTCCTTCATAAGCTTTTTTGCTCTTTCAATAATGTAATCACGCTTACTTCCTCTAACATCTTCAATTCTTTCCACTTCTATTTGAGCATCACTTGGTCCAACTCGCTCAATTGTCTCTATTGCAGCACCAATTAAAGTTGTTTCAGACTGATCTAAAGCTGTCGGGATTTTAATATTCCCTGTGGTTCTCTTGTTCTTTCTTTCAAGATCAACTTCAATTCTTCCGATCTTTCCTTCTTTTTGAAGTTCTCTCATCTCTAGTTCTGCTCCGAGTAAACCTTCTGTTTGGCCAAATAAAGCTCCAATTACATCAGGTTTTTCTAAAGCACCTTCAGCTGTAAAAGTTGCATGTACCATATATTTAATCGATACTGGACTTACTTTTGCCATGTTTTTCTCCTATTATTTAATTTATTTAGTTCTTATGAACCTTAGAAAAATACTTCTTTCCATAGTTTATAGTCTAATGACTTAGCACTCAAAAATAGCATGATCGCTAAAAATGAAATGTGAATGTGATTATTTTTGTGATAATAATACTTTGTATTTCTCTAATACTAAAAAAAGAAAAAGTGAGTTTTTAAAGTTTTTTGTTTGATTTTCAGCTAATTTCTCTTAGAGGAATAACTATTGAATAATAGTCTTTATTTTTTTCAATTACTTCAGCTGCTGTTTCTTTTGGGTCAAT
>CAYTOG010000075.1:718-3256 GCA_964439765.1 uncultured Methanosarcinales archaeon | reverse complement strand
GCTTTTCGCTTTGCTGCTTTACGTTTAGGAGCTTTTCTTCTTGCCACTTTCGAATGACATGCTTTTTCTCGTCAGAAAGAGAGTATATAAACTTTTCTTGTGTCTATTTGTGGTACTTATAATCAATTATCTCTAAAGAAAATCAAATAGTGTTTTCTTAAATCAAAAATTATTGTTTAGTTTCAATAATTTTATTTTTATTTTTACAAAATGCAATTCTTATTTTTGTAACATGCATGTTGTGTTATTTTGTTTTGTATTTTTATGTTTGAAATTTATTTTTGTAACAATCATACAAAAAATAGTGTTTTTCATTGTAACTATTAGAAACTTTTAAAAACAAAAAACGCTTTACTTATGTTAAATTCAATAAGAGGTGAATTATGATGGCAGTAAGGAAACGAAAGCCTGCTAAGCGAAAAGCTGTTAAACGAAAAGTTGCTAAAAGAAAAACAGTTCGAAGGAAAAAAGCAACTCGGAAAAAAGCAGTAAAACGTAAAGTGGCAAGAAGAAAAGCTCCTAAACGTAAAGCAGCAAAGCGAAAAGCACCTAAGCGACGAAAGGTAGCTAAAAGAAAAGCACCTAAGCGACGAAAGGCAGCAAAGCGAAAAGCTCCTAAACGGAAGGCAGCTAAAAGAAAAGTTGTTCGAAGAAAAAAGGTTAAAAAGCGAAAAGTAACCAGACGGAAAGTTGCTAAAAAGAAGAAAACAACTAGACGAAAGGCTACAAAGCGTAAAGTAACCAGAAAGCGAAAGGCTCCTAAGCGAAAAGTAACTCGAAGAAAGGCTCCTAAGCGAAAAGTAACTAAAAAGCGAAAGGCACCTAAACGAAAAGTAACTCGAAGAAAGGCTCCTAAGCGTAAAGTTGCTAAAAGACGACGACGCTAAATTTCTTTTTTTTTCTTTTTTCTTTCTTTTTTAAATTTAAAATAATAAAATATAATTTCTTTTAGAATTTTTTCAATTTAATATCATATTTTATGACATTATGTAGAGAATAGAGCAATAATTTGATTCAAGAATAATTTTAATGAATCAGTAACACTATTTGATTCCACAAAAATTAATATATCTTCATTATGTTCATAGTTTTCACCTAATTCATCTTCCCAAGACAATTCAATATTGATATAATTCTCTTTTTTTAATTTTGAAGAATCTAATTCTAGAATTATTTCTTCAATATCACTTAACTCTGAGATTTCGAAACTATGAGTTTCAAGAAGAGTTTTGACTTTAAGAGTAATATTTATTGGAATCGAGGAACTTATTTTTTCAATTGTTAATTTTACAGAATTACTTTCACCAAACACAATAGTCTCTTCATAATCGATTGAGAGAGATATGTTAGTTGGATCGAATACTTCAATACTGAGTATATCATTTTCTTCAATACCATTATATAATGTGTTTATTTGAATATTTTGAAAACCCGCTTCAGTGAATGTTAAATCAGTTTCTATCTCAACAGTTTCGGCTAAAAGAATGTCAGTATATTGACAAATTTCTGCAATGCATACCTTAGCATTTTCAATTATTTGATTTCCTTTATTCTCAATCTCGCAAGAAATAGTTGTTTCTTCACTAATTCGTATATTATTTAGATAATTACAGTTTGTTGTCAGTTCAGCATTAATACTAGTTTCGTCTGTTTCAACAAGAAGAGATTCCATTTCTTCTTCACTATAATCTGGATTATTTATTGCAGCACTAAAAGTATTTGTAGCATTATTATTGTTATTTGCAAAAATATAATATGGAAATGTGTAAATATATTCTCGTTTTAAATCTTCATCAACTTTTACAACCCATTGTTCAGTATGGGTTTCTTGTGGATTAACTACTACAACTACAGTGCTTTCAGATGGACTTGTGATCTCTTCTGGAACAACAAGTTGCAACTCAACTGCCTGATAACCGCCATCTAAATTTGTTATTTCCGCTGTAATAAGATTATAACTCCCAAAATTGACTGTTCTTGCAAAATTTTCTGCTTCTACAGAAATACTTGTTTCTTTTTCTGGCCCATATTCATTAATTTCAATAGAAAAATCGATGTCTTTACTTTCAAGATTCAATTTTTTTGCTGTCCATTCGTATAAAATACTTGCTTCACTAGGATCAACACTATATTGCAAAGGAATATGGGTGGTATCAACAAAACCATATTGACCAAATGTTGGATCAAAAGAAACCCATCCTTGATTTGGGAGATATACCTCTGCCCATCCATGGGATTGCCAAGGATCATTAAATAAGTCACTTCTGGTATAAGTTAATCCAGATACAAACCTTGCAGGTACACCTAGTGACCTTGCAAATGAAATGAATAATGAAGTCATTTCATCACAAACGCCTTCTCTTGTTTCAAGAACATGACTTGCTTTTTGTGAAGTTTCAATGTTTAGAGTTGAGAGATTATATTCAACATTTGTTTCTACCCAAGAGGCTAGTGTAACAAGAGTTTCAAATAAATCAGTTTGTCCTTGTGCAAGACTTGATGCTCGCAGTTTTATTTCTTCATCATCCCAATCAATTG
>CAYTOG010000075.1:0-708 GCA_964439765.1 uncultured Methanosarcinales archaeon | reverse complement strand
ATCTGTTACTTCGAGATATTGCTCTAAACTATTTTCTGAGATTTCTTCATCATTAAGTTCAATTGGAAAATCTGAACTTGTTGTAATTTCATGGGCTGAACTATCAATTGTAACGGTTGCACTATACCATAACTCTTTTTCATAAGGCTCTAGTTCTTCAAAAGTAAATTCAGTTCCAGATTCAGTAATCTCTCCTTCGTAACTTGCAGATTCTTCTTGTAGGGTCACATAATTATTGTCTTCTTGTACTTTAAGAAGAAGGCTTGCTATCGCTTCTTGAAGAGAAGCTGATGAAGATTCTTCAATTAGTTCAAAACTACTTGAAATAGTAATATCATATGTTATTGATTCAAAGTTTGCAAGATTTTCTAGATTTTCTTGTGTATCTGCAGCAATACTTGGCAATATTAAAAGGAGAATTGTAAAGAATACAATTAGGTATTTAGTAGACATTATTTTTGAGATATTTCTTGGCTTCTTAAATATTCTTTTTGTTAATAATATTCTGATCGGCTAATCATATACTATCATTTTTATAAAAAGGTGCAAATTAATCATAATATGGCTCAAAAAGAACAACAAGAACAAGAAAAACCAAAGGCAATTGCTCTTCTTAGTGGTGGAATTGATAGTCCTGTTGCAATTCATCTCATGAAAGACTCTCTAGAAATTATTGCAGTGCATTTTCATCAAATTCCACTTACAGAT
>CAYTOG010000074.1:0-3282 GCA_964439765.1 uncultured Methanosarcinales archaeon | reverse complement strand
TCTGCTGTTGGAGAGACTTCTTTTTGTTGTGAAAAATTAGGTGGTGGTGGATGGTGCCAGAATGCTCCTGAAGAACAGTGTGATGATAATTATAAAAAAAGCACCAACTTCTTGTGAGGCAACTTCTTATTGTAAATTAGGAACTTGTATTACAGAGGGTAATTGCAAAAAGAACACGCCTGAAAGATTATGTGATAATACTCTTGGTGGTTTTTGGGTTGATGACGAACCTGATAATATTGCGCAGTGTACATTAGGATGTTGTTTAATGGGTGAGCAAGCTTCTTTTGTTACACAAACAAGGTGTACAAAGATTTCGGGATTATATGGATTAGAAACTAATTTTAGAACAGATATTAATAGTGAGTTAGAATGTATTGCAAGTGTGCGGTCTGAGGTCAAAGGTGCTTGTGTTTTTGATTCTGAGTTTCAGAGAACATGTAAATTTATTTCAAAAAGTGATTGTGATGATGTGGGTTCTTCTAATGCTAGCAGTGTTGAGTTCCACGCCGAATTCTTATGTTCTGCAGAAGAACTAGCAACTATTTGTGGTCCGAGTGAGGAGACAACTTGTGTTGAAGGAAGAGATGAAGTTTTCTTTAAAGATACTTGTGGAAATTTAGCGAATATTTATGATTCTTCTAGGATTAATAACAAAAACTATTGGACAAAAGTTGTGAGTCGAGCAGAAAGTTGTGGAGATGGTTCTGCTAATAAAGATTCTAGTGAATGTGGTAATTGTGATTATTATTTAGGTAGTACTTGTAAAGCTTATGATAGAACAGAAGATAAAAGCAAACCAGATTATGGAGATAATATTTGTAGGGATTTAGCTTGTGATAATGGTAAAGAACATGGTGAAAGTTGGTGTGAAACAGTTGGGGATGTTGATAAACCAGGTAACAGGGATTTTAGAATGGTTTGTTATAATAATGAAGTAACTGTTGAACCGTGTGCTGATTTTAGACAGGAGATTTGTAGAGAATCTGCGATTGAAGATTTTAGTACTGCAAATTGTATTGCTAATATGTGGCAAGATTGTGTTGTACAAGAAGAGCAAAAAGATTGTGAGAATATTGACAAGAGAGATTGTGTGTGGCTTGCAAATGATGATGAAATTGAATTAGAAAAAGGAGATGATATTGCTTGTGTTGCTGCGAGAGCTCCTGGTTTTGATTTCTGGAATCCAGACGGAGAGGCAGAAGAACTTTGCGGACAAGTTTCTGAAACATGTAATGTTGTTTTCACAGAAGGATTAATTGGTGGAGAAGATTGTGAAGAAAATTGTGAATGTTTAACAGATTCTTGGAAAGAAGAAAAAAGCGAGATTTGTGTTGCAATGGGTGATTGTGGTGTTGATGTGAATTATCAGGGTGCTAAAGGATATAATGAAATTGATGATCTTTATACAAGGAGTGATGACAAAGAATGAATAACCAAGGAAAATTAGCAGTAACGCAAATAATGATTTTATTAATTGGAATCTTTGCATTTACTTGGAGTGTTGGATTTGCTAGTGGAGGGGCTAATTGTGCAGATTATTCAGACTCAAATACTTGTATTTCTCAAGGATGTAAATGGGATAATGAAAAAAAATGTTATAGTGAAGATGAGGGGGGGGATGTTGCAACTGTTATTGCTGGTGGACAACAAGCTCTTGATACTGCGCAAAGATTTTCTTCTGCTGTAATGCCTGCAAGTGCTAAAATTTGTGGAGATCATGAAACTCTTATTAATAATGTGTGTCTTCCTGATTTTGGTGGAGATCCTAGTGAGGTAACTACTGTTATTCCCGATACAACTACTACAACCTCAGGAAAAGGAGGTGCTCTTTGGAAAGAAGGAACAAATTTCTTTGATCAACCAATTGTAAATAGTTTTCAACATGCGTTAGCTGTTGGTGCTGCTGTGCAAATGTTTGGAAGAATGTTTGGCTTTGAGGAAAATCAAGTTAATGCTGCATCTATTGCATTAAGTGTTGGAGTTCTTGCAGGTGAAACTGTTTTTAATTTAGCTTCACAACAAGGTAGTTTTCTTAATGGTATAGCTAGTAAATTAAAATTAACTTCCACTCAACTTGGATGGGGTGCTGGAGCATTGGCAGCTGGAATTATTTTTGCGTTAATGTATGAAGATAGTCGTGAAGTTGTTGTTGAATTTGATTGTAAGCCGTGGGAAGCTCCGACAGGTAGAAGCAATTGTGAGAAGTGTAATGATGGTGAGTTGCCTTGTTCAGAATATCAGTGTAGAAGTTTAGGTCAAGGTTGTCAGTTGTTGAATCCGCAAGATGATGAAGAATCAAAATGTACTTGGGTAAATAGAAATGATGTTGATCCTCCAATAATTGAGCCGTGGATTGATGTTCTTACAGATGAGCACGGATATAATCCTGATAGTGCTATCTCTCCGCCTGATAGAGGTGTATTCATTGTTAATGAAGACTCGAGTGATGGTTGTATAAAAGCATTTACGCCACTTACTTTTGGAATTGAATTAAATGAGCCTGCGAAATGTAAAGTTGATCCGATAAGAAAAGAAACATTTGATGACATGAGATATGATTTTGGTGGTAGCTCGTTATACAGATATAATCATACACAAGCATTAGTGCTTCCTGGAGCAGAGAGTTTGAGATCAGAAAATATTACAATTAGAAATGACGGAAACTTTGAATTATATATCAGATGTCAAGACGCAAATGGAAACCATAATGTAGGAAACTTTGTATTCCAATATTGTGTAGAAGAAGGGCCAGATACAACACCTGTAGAAATTGTCACGACAAGCATATTGAATGAAATGCCTGTTGCATTTAACCAAAGTGCTATTGACTTGAAGGTTTATATTAATGAACCTGCGGATTGTAGATGGAGTCATTTAGATCAAGATTACGAAGACATGGAAAAGGCAATGAGTTGTTCTTCAAGGGTTCAGGAAATGAACGCGCAGATGCTTTACGAGTGTGACACAACATTAACAGGAATTGTTGACAAACAAGAAAATGATTTTTACTTTAGATGTATGGATCAACCTTCAAAACCAGAAAGCGAGAGAATCAAAAATGCAGAGTCTTACAAGTTTACATTAATTGGAACTCAGCCTTTATACATTAGTGATGTTGGTCCAAATGGAACAATAAAAGATTCTACAGATAGTATAAAAGTGACTTTAGATTTAGAAACTTCTGCAGGATATAAAGAAGGAGAGGCAACTTGTTATTATAGTAATACTGGTGATACTGACGATTATATAATGTTCTTTTACGAGGATGAAAATTTTGAT
>CAYTOG010000073.1:0-3329 GCA_964439765.1 uncultured Methanosarcinales archaeon | reverse complement strand
CTTTTAGCTTTTAGAGGAAACCTTGAATGTGATTTTATTAGAGAAGAAATAGATGAACGTATTGCAGCTTACTTACAACAAAATTTACCAGTTTACAATATTTCTACATATAAAAATCCACAAAATAAAACAGGAATTAAAGATATCTCTGCAGCAGGAGTTGGTGTACAATTAGATGTTGATGCACAACTCAGAACTCTTCTTTCAGAACCATTCCTTGACAGAAGTCCAAAATCAATTGAAGTTGTAGGAGTCACATGGCATACTTGCGTACAAAAAGCATATGAAGCACTAAGATCTGCTAAGCACAAAGCAGAAATCAATTATGGATCTACTGATATTGTACCAATTGCTCACATTTGTTCTGAAAATCCAAGCATGGGAGGATTTCTTTTAAGAGGAAGACAACTTCCAAATTTGGAAGATGGAATATTACAAAGATATAATTCACACATTCAAAGACATTCAACATTATAAAATAAAGAAGAATATTATTTATCTGCGAGTCCCCAGAGCATATCAAAATATCCTTTGAAGCCTTTAGCAACATCTGGTTGTTTAATGAGTATCGCAACAGGATCATGAGGCAACCAAATAATAATCACTGCTTTATTTCCATATATATTTGTAGAGACAAGTGAATTATATTTTTTTGGCAAATAACGAATAGAAGATAAAGGAACTTTTCCTTCAGCTTTGCGAGAGCCATAATACAATAAATGCAATTTAATTTTCTTTTCTTTTCGCTTAGTTGTGTAATGTGGCAAGTAATACTTGATCAACTCACGGGTGTGAGGAGATGCACCAATTACATAAACATCTTTACCTGTACGTATTTGATCTTCGAAAATAGTCTTTATGCCTCTTTTTCCACGAAAAAATAATGTTTCTTGTTTTCCTTTGTCATGTGCATATTTAGCATGCAACTCAGGAAGAACACTATAAATTTCATCACGTTTATCATCAATTAATTGTTGCAAACGTTTAGGATCCTCCGCTATATAATACCGAAGTCCATTTTCGACAATATATGCAACAAGTCCTTTTTCAATCAAACGATCAAGAGCATCATATACACTACGCCTATGAATACCGGTTTTACGAGCGAGAACTCCTGCTTGTGCTTTTGTAATATCAAGGAGCATCAAGTAAATCTTCGCTTCAGTACCAGTTAAACCAACATGTAAAAGTTTTTCATACATAGAACACTATCCAAAGAAGAGAATAATAAAAAACTTGTGGTGAGAAAAATCCCCTCAAAATAATTATGCACTTTCTTCTAATATTTGTTTGACTAACTCCTTACTTGATAACCCTTTGCGAACAAGACTATCAACGCCATCAAGAATTAATACTTCAGCTGGCATAGCACGCATATTATACACGCTTCCCATAGAGTAACAATATGCTCCAGCAGTTTCTATAATAAGAATATCATCTTCTCTAATTTCTGGAAGTTCTCGGTTTGCAGCAAAACAATCTCCACTTTCACAAATATTTCCAACTATATCATATATCTGCAAATCTCCATCTGGATTAGACAAATTGCGAATATGATGATATGCACTATAAAACATTGGGCGAATGAGTTGTGGAAAACCAGAATTGACTCCAACAATTTTTTTACTTTGATTATTCTTAAGAGTAGTTGCTTCTACTATTAATTTTCCTGATTCTGCAACAAGATATTTTCCTGGTTCAAAATACATTTCAAGTTCACGTCCAAACCCAGAGCAAAATCCTTCAAAGAGTTCAACAACTTCTTTGCCAAAACTAAAATAATCAAGTTCTCCTTCATCCGGATGATATGGAACTTTAAAACCACCACCAAAATCAACGAAACGCAAATACGGGAATCTCTCTCTTGTAATAATATTCAAAATATTTTTCATACCTTTTTGCATTTGAACAGTCTCTGGTATACCAGAGCCAGTATGTTCATGGATCCCAACGATTTGTAAATTATATTTTTCAGAAATTGCAAGTACTTTTTCAACATTAGAAAGTAATATGCCAAATTTTGTTGCTTCTCCACCTGTTTTAATGAATTCATGCGCACCAGCAACTACATCTGGGTTGAATCGAATGCACACTTCACTGTTTGGATACGCTTTGCCATATTTTTCTAAACGTGAAAGAGAACCTATATTAAACAATACTCCAAGTTCTTGAACTTCATGCATTTCTATATCAGAAATTTTGTTTGCAGTAAACAATATTTTATCAGAACTAAAACCACACTTAATTGCTAAGAGAACATCTCCTGGTGAAACTGCATCAATAGAAGAACCTTCTTTTGCAAGCAAACGTAAAATATGTGGGTTATAATTAGCTTTCATAGCATAATAAATTTGAAGTTTTGAATATGGAATGAATTTGAACATTTCATGATATCTTTTTTTGATCAAATTCCCATCATACACATACAATGGTGTACCATATTTCTTGGAAAGATCGATAAATTGAGTGTCTAAAATTGTCATAAAGATATCAAAATAAGGAATTCTATAAAAAGTCTCCTAGGGCAAATATGATAAAATATTAATCAGACAGTAGTAACTGAGGGCAAGGTTTAAATATAAATTACATTCGACATAAAATATGAGTAATGATAGTAATTTAAATCATGGTTTTGCTGACAAATATGGTGGCACTTCAGTAGTTACTGCAGAACAAGATAGAACTATAATAGATCGAACAGTAAGAAAATTTAGAATAGTTCCAAAAGATGGTTATGGTATTCTTGTAACAAGTGGCCAAGGTAAAATTGATGAAACTCCAGATGGAAGAAAATTAACTGATTTAATGTATGATATAATTGGTGGCAAAAGAAGAACTAATGCATGGAAAATTGCTAAAGAAAGAGTAAAAAGAAAACTTTCAGATCATGAAATTCCTGAAGATCCTTTTCAAAAAGAGTTTGAAGGTATTGAGAGGGTCTTAAGCTCAGGAGATGACATTGATGAGAGAAACAAAGCAAATATTCTTTCATTTCCAGAATTAACTGAAGCAAGAATTCTTTATATTGTTGGACAAGAACGCCATCCTGAAGTAGAATGGCGTTTAGTTAATTGCCCATTAGGTCTTGTTGGTGAAGAAGGACATGGAAGAATAGATGTTCCGATTGATCATGAGAGATCACTATCAAATATTCGTGACATTGCAAGAAAAGGAGAACTTGCAGGTAAAGTAGTTGTGGTTCCAGGTTTTATTGGTTCTCAATCCACCAGACAATTAGAAAAATTAGTCACATTAGAACGTGGATCATCAGATGCTACTGCAACATACTGGGGTGCAGCCTTAGGTCTTAGTGAAGTAGTAATTTATAG
>CAYTOG010000072.1:0-3499 GCA_964439765.1 uncultured Methanosarcinales archaeon | reverse complement strand
AGTTGGTGTACATGATAGTAATTTGCATAAAGCTCCTGGAAGAGATGCTGTTGGTTGTAATCCAACATCTATCGGTTCGACTAAAGTTGAACATTATTTGTTTGGAGGCAGTAGAAGGCAACAATTTTTTGATGTTGCGGATAGATTAAGGCTTGCTGGAGAATCAATTGATGAGGAAGTACGTTTTTCTGATGCAAATAGTCATCATGTAAATCTATCTTCCAGAGATTCATTTAGACATAAGTTAGCTTAAATGATCTTCCTGGCTTTTCTTACAAATACACTTATATAAAATCCTTTGATACACATCTTTGAATGGCAAATAATGATATTGAAATAGAGATTAAGTTTCCTCTAAATAATCCTGATGAAGTTAAACAATTTTTAAATGAAAATGGAAAATTAATCTCTGAAAAAGTGTACCAAAAAGATGTGTATTACACTCCAATTCAGAGAAATTTTGTTGCTGTTAAATATCCTTACGAATGGCTTAGATTAAGAAAATCTCCTAAGGGAGTGTTCATAGCATACAAACATTTTTTCCCAGAGAATTCTAAATTTACAGATTTTTGTGATGAATTTGAAACAAAAGTTGATAGTCTTGAAGTTATGGAAAAAATATTTGCAAGTTTAGATTTTAAAGAAGTAGTCATTGTTGAAAAAATAAGATCTACTTGGGAATTTGAAGAAGTTGAAATTGTTATTGACGAAGTAACTGATCTTGGCGTTTATATGGAACTTGAAGCTATGGGAAGTTTTGAGAATCCTAAGGAAGGAAAAGATCATTTATACCAAGTTCTCAAAAAATTGAATGCGAATGTTGGAGAAGAAGACTTAAGGGGATATGCTTTCAAACTTCTTGAGAATAAATAAATTTAACAAAAAGGTTTATAACTTTTAACACTAAATTTCTTTTATTATGGAATTCAAAGAGTTATTGAAATTTGTTGAAATTACCGAAGGGCATATTGCTAGACAATATAATTTAAATGAAGACAATGAAAAGAAAATTCTTGCAGTGACGGTTAAATTAACAGAAGAACTTGGAGAATTATGTAATGAAGTGTTATCATTTAATTCTCTTCAAAGAAAACAAAAGTTAGATAATCATGATAAAGAAAATTTACCTGATGAATTAGCTGATGTTCTCTTAACAACACTCATTTTAGCGAAAACAATGGATATTGATGTTGAGAAAGCTTTGAAAAAAAAAATGAAGAAAATCAATAAGAGATATGAGTGAATTTCTATAAGCACATTTTTATACCATAACATTCATTACACACCATGCTCATCACTATACAAGAAGCTCCAATCACTGAAGCTATTAAAGTTAACAACACCATAACAGAGTTTAAAGTATTCTATACCAAAGAAGAGTTTGAAAAAAGATATGAAAACAAAGAAACACTAATCCTTGTTGCGTATATTGATTCTGAACCAGCAGGATATCTTGTTGGATATAATAAATTCAATGATAAGTCTTTTTACTGTTGGATGGCAGGAGTTAACCCCATTCACAGAGAAAAAGGAGTCCTTAAAGCACTCATGGATTACCAAGAGAAATGGGCAAGAGAAAAAGGATATACATCAATTAAAATCAAAACACAAAATAAACATCGAAGAATGCTTTTATATTTAGTTAAGTATGGTTTTTCCTTTACTGGAGCTGAAGGGTTTCCTAGTATTGAGGATAATAGGATTTTTCTTGAGAAAAAGTTGTTGTGAAAACTTAATGTCTTCTAAAACATTTACTTCTTTGAATCATATCATTTAAGTAATATATCAAAATGGACCACTCATGACATTTTCAGTAGAACTCATAAAACTCATTGCTTCTAGCCTGGAAGGATCAGTTTTCAAAGCAAGATATTTGGATAGGGATGTTGCAATTAAATTTCGTGCGCGTTCATATAATATGTATAACGCAGTACAAGAATGGACAAAATTAACTCATCTACGAGAAGTTCCTGGAATCCCTAGGCCCATACAATTTTTTCCAGATTTTTACTGCACAAAAGATAGTATTGGAGATTTTGAATTACCTTCCGATATATTAATTCGTCACCCAACTGATTTTTATTGCAGCCCAATAATAATGCAACTAGTTGAAGCTGACTCTGAATTCTATTTCGTTGGAGGCAGATCACGTGATGTTGATGAGAGAGAACAAACAAGAACATTTCCGTCTCATACTTTTGATCAGTTAGAAGAAACAGTTCGAGGAATTCATAAAATGGGCTTGTACATTCCTTTTGACGCAACTGTGATGGTTGCAAAGGATAGGCCATACATAATTGATTTGAGTACTACTCCTGGTTTTGCGCCTGCCCCTATGATTTCTAAGTGGGTACAACAACAGAATTTAAAACAGTTACAAGACCTTCGTGCACTTTATTGTGAAAGGTAGGGTAAACGTTATTCTTATCTCGAACATCCCTTCACGGCTTCAGCAACCACTACAGCGACTGATTTATCAAGTGGGTTTGGCATAATGTTCTCTACAGAAACATCTTTTACATGCAAAGCAATGGCCTTTGCTGCTGCTAGTTTCATTTCAGAAGTTATCTTGCGAATTCTGGCATCAAGTGCTCCACGAAATATTCCTGGAAATGCAATCACATTATTAACCTGATTTGGAAAGTCGCTCCTGCCTGTTGCTACAATAAATGCACCTGCGGATTTTGCAATCTCTGGCATAATCTCTGGAATAGGATTCGCCATTGCAAAAATAATTGGGTTTTTATTCATAGACTCAACCATTTCTTTGGTGACAATTCCTGGGGCTGAAACCCCAATAAATATGTCTGCTCCAACTAAAGCATCTGCTAAACTTCCTGTAATTCTTTTTTTATTTGTAACAAGAGCAATTTCTTCTTTTGTAGGATTCAAATTTTCTCTACCAGAATAAATGATCCCTTTACTATCACACAAAATTATGTTTTCAAAACCATATTCTTGTAATAATTTTGTTGTTGCAATTCCTGCAGCACCAGCACCACTTATTACAACATTTGCATGTTTATCTTTATTTGATAGTTTAATAGCATTAATTAATCCAGCTAAAACAACAACTGCTGTTCCATGTTGGTCATCATGAAATATTGGAATATCTAACTCTTCAATTAATCTTTTCTCGATTTCAAAACAACGTGGTGCACTGATATCCTCTAAATTAATTCCACCAAAACCTGGTGCAATATGTTTTGCTGTTTGAATAATTTCTTCAGTATTTTGTGTATCAAGAACGATTGGAAATGCATCAACTCCTGCGAACTCTTTGAACAACAAAGCTTTTCCTTCCATTACTGGGAGTGCAGCTTCTGGCCCAATATTTCCTAAACCAAGAACAGCAGATCCATCACTTATTACTGCAACCGTATTTTGTTTAATAGTATATTTGAATGCAAGTTCTTTATTTTTTGCAATTTCACGGCAGGGCTCTGCAACACCTGGTGTATACGCTGTAGATAAATCATCTTTTGTTGTAACTGGAATT
>CAYTOG010000071.1:0-3598 GCA_964439765.1 uncultured Methanosarcinales archaeon | reverse complement strand
TCTTGGACTTTCATCATCTTATCACGGCCGCGATCGTGTGATAACAGTTGAATATGATGGGTTCGTTAATAGGGTTGCGCAGGATATATTTTCTTATTTTGGAGGAGTTGGAGGAACACCAACTGAAGTTCAAACTTTAGATACTGATATTACTATTGATATTGATGTTTACCATATTAAGGGATCAATTGCTTCGTATGATGTTCAAAGAATACGTCGAGTTCCAGATAGAGATGGTGATGGTCAAAGAGATTATATGGTGAAAGTTGAAATGGTTCCAGGAACTTTTGATCATAGTTCATCTGTTAGTATTCCTTAAGAAACTCCAGAACCTGCACCATTAGACCAAGGGTTTTATCTTCAAATGTAATAATTTTATTTTTTCTTTTTCTTATCTTATATTTTTTTTATAATCCAACAACGCTTGGAAAATTTAATTCGATCGCTCTTAGACCAACTGTTGCTGGGACAATTATTGCAATTGGCCTTTTATGATATGTAAATAATGAGTACGCCCCTGGGTCGGTTTCATGCCTTCCTCTGGCTCGATTTATCGCTGAATATAATACACTTGAAAGTTTGCCCATTGCTGTTGCATGTTCTTGAATTCTTTCAAAAAAAGATCCCATTAATATTGGTGAGGTATCTGGTCTGATATCTAAGACATCTCTATCTATTGCAGCTCGTGTATAATCACGAAATGGACAGATAACAGCAGATGGAGCTTCTTGATGAAATACAACAGTATATCTTTTAGGATTATTAGAAAATCCTTGTCCTGCTCTTCTTACAAGATATTTTGAACTTTTTCCCAATAGTTCTCTTGGAGTTGCAACTCCTACATTATATAATAGAAACATTTCTAATGTGACTTTTCTTCTATCCAAAAGACGGAGGTAACTCCCAGCTCCTTCTCCTGCTAAATCTTCTAACATCTATTCTGCTTATGATCGATTATTAAATATTTTATGGGAATTTTTGTTGATTTTAGAATATAATAGAATTTACTGCGCTTCTTGATACATCTCAAGCATTTCTTCACTTGTTGTAGCGTCTTCAGGATTTTTATCTCCTCTAATTTGAATGAATCTTGGAAATCTTAAAGCAAGACCCCTATCGCTTCCCTTTGCACGCGCTGCGCAATGCATTTTACCTTGACTAATCTCTGCTGCTAGAACTTCAACTACCATAAATGGTTCAAAGAAAACATCAGGTGTCATCTCTTTGTTTATCACAATTCTTGCTGGCTTTTTCTTTACTACATGTTTTCTGAGGATAAAAGGAAGTTCTTCTAATGTTTTATCAGTTAGACCTGTTCCTAGTTTACTAATAGATTCAAATGTATCATCTTTATGATTATATGTTGCGCAGAGGAGTGATCCATATGTGCCACTGCGTTTTCCTTTTCCAAAGAATGCACCAATTACTACCAAATCAAAAGTATCCACAAGATCTTGCATGTAATCTTTTTTCCATTTAATCCAATTCCAATCTCTGGCTCCAGCCATATAGAACGAATCGTTTGCTGTAGATTTTGCGATAATTCCTTCATTTCCATCATTTAACATTTTCACGAAAAATTCTTGCAATTCTTCAGTGGATGTTGTTTTGATTAGTTCAATTCTTCGAATACGTTTCTTTTTGTAGAGGATTTTGTCTAATTCTTCACTTCTTATTTTAAGTGGTTCATGCATTAGTGATTTGCCATTGAGATAGAGAATATCGAATGTGTAAAGTGCTACTGGAACTTTTTTAACATATTTTTCAATTTCTGTTTTCCTTTTTCTCTGCATTAATGTTTGAAAATGTCTGTGCTCTTTGCCATCTTCTGAGAGTGCCATAATTTCTCCTTCAAGAATATAATCTGTTGCAATTACGTTAATTTCTTTTGTTAAGTGTTCAACTAAATCTGGAAATTGTTCTGTAATATTTTCCATTCTTCTTGAGAATAATGTAATAGTACCGTTTCTCTCTTTGTGTACTTGTACTCTTTCACCATCATATTTTGCTTCAGCTTGAATCATTTCACTTTTGATTTTTTCTTTAATCTGTTCTATTCTTTGTACTCTTTGACAAAGCATTACTCTAATTGGCCTTCCAACTTTTATTGGTATGTTATCAATTTTATCAATTCCATAACTAGCAAGCTGTTTTGCAATAAGAGCCAAGTCTGGACATACATTGTATGCTCTTTCAAGTCGTTTCTTGTTGCTTTTATCTCCAGTAAAACAAATAGATAATGCGTCAAGTACAGTCATGTCAGCAACACCTAATCTCATGTTTCCTAAAATAATTCTTGTTAGATATTTCGCTTCTGCTCCAGTTGTTTTTTGAAGCATTGAAATTAAAAGTTTTTCTTTAATGTCTTGACTTTTTGTTCCTTGAATTTCTTTGATTTTATGAAGAGTGTTGTATAATTCTGTTGTATCAAGTGATCCAGTTGGAACTAAAGTCATTGCTTTTGTTTTTAGAACCTTTTCAGCTACAAGGCCAGCATCACCAAGCTTTTGCATTAATGTGTTAACTTCCCTATTGCTTTTGTTGGCAGCTTTTGCAATTGCTTTGAGCATTAGTTTTTCTGCTATTCCAAGAACTGCTGAAATGTAATCTGGAGAAATTTTACCTAAGGACAGTTGCGTGATTATTGGAAGTTCTTTTTGATTTGTTATTGATACTTCTTTGAAGAAATCTGCTAGTATTTGCCTCAGTTCATTACCTGAAGCTGTAGATTCGAGCTTTGTGTATAGAGAAGATAGCTTGCTGAATTGCATATGTTTGTTCTAGGCTTGTTTGTATATAAATATTGTTGGTTAGGTTTTCAATTATTCATCATAAGGAACATTTATTTCTGTTTTTGTTGTGGGATTTGAAATGTCGTTTGGGCAATCTGGTGTGAGATGATAAATAACTCCTGCTGATCCTATTGATACAGCAACAATTCCTGTTGCAAGTGCCCCCTTTGTTTTATGGGGTAAGTTATGAATTCTTGGAGGTATGCGCTCAGATGCTTCATAATTTGTTAAGTCTCTGAAAAGATCAAGTGCATATCCATATAAACCACCTGATACAAAACCAACAACTACAGCTAAAGCAGTTCCTGTTGCAATTTCTTTGAAATCTCGATTTCCAGAACCTAGGTACAACAGTGGATTAAGAACAAGAGAGCTTGCTGCCATGAATGTCATATCATGTAATTGTTGGTATCTCTCTTCAGTTTCAGTAGTAATTTTTAGTGCTCTTTTTGAAAGGTCGCGCCCATATCCTAATAATCCTCCAATCCCTCCAAAACAAATGCCTGCAGCTATAAGTCGTGTTTTTATAGCATGTTCATCACTCATTCCAACCACTACATTGTCAAGAAAAGAAAACAAAGGTACTGATACAGCAACTATTGAAAGAGAATCGGTTAAATGTTGCCGAGTGCTTCTAATTATTTTTTCAATTGACATATTAAGAATCAACTTTATCTATTTGCACGCTCAACCACAATATCAAGAAAAATTAGTTTGCTCTTAGAATTTAGTATGAATAGATTAATATTGATATTAACATTAATGTTATATTGAAAAATAGAAAAAATAATAATTATGAAAAAGAA
>CAYTOG010000070.1:0-3823 GCA_964439765.1 uncultured Methanosarcinales archaeon | reverse complement strand
GGCTTAATACATATCTATTTTAAGTGGTCGATCATTTTTTTTGAAATTTTATCTCCTTTAGAAACCAGCAGTTTACTATTGTGAGAATACAGTGTATGAAAACCATTCTGATGATCTATCACAACTAATTTCCCGGCACCGTTGTACCATTCGGCAAATGCGATCACACCATCATCCACAGCCATAACATCCGATCCCATCTCTACTCCGATATCAATTCCATTATTGATCAAGCTAACTTTATATTGGTCGCTTTTCTGCTCACCAAATTGTTTTATTATAGAACCATTTGCCGGCCAGATAAGTTTTGGTGTTGAAAATTTATAAGAATATTCATCAGATAAGATGTTTGCCTGTAGTTTTGTAATTAGTTCGTCTAATGCTGCAGCTTGCGATCTTAGCTCTTCAACTCGCTGCCTGGCTGCTTTTTTTTCTTGCTCGTAATCGGTTAGTTTTTCATTTAATGAAGCAACCTGACTGGAATATTTCTTCCTCTTTTTATTTGTAACAATTCGCGTCCATATTAGATCCTCATATATTTTTGTGCCCTTTTTCTTTTTCTTCTCCAAGCTGGCTTTTGCATCATCTCTTGTATTGATCTCGGCAGTAGTTTGCTGAATGATCGAGCTTAAGAGTTTTGTATCCATTTTTTTCTCAGGGTATATCTCACTAAGATAATGTGCTAAACAAAGTTTGTTGAATTCAAGTTCACAAAGATTATGCAGATCTCCCAACTCTTGATTAGCAAGATCAAGTTCACTCATGGTTATATCTAGTTTGCTTTTTGCACTACTTTCTGATTTCTTTAGTTGCGTTATCTTTCTCTCAGCTTTGTTTTTTTTTGATCTTGTTGAACTTATATCTTCTTTTGTGTTTTGTGTTTTTTGCTCAACTTCCTGAATAAGTTTGCTCTCTTCATTAATTTTCTTGTTCAGTTCATCCAGTTGCTGCTTCTTTTGATCAAGATTCTGAGCAAATGTAGAAGCAACTAACAGCAAACATGATACAATTAATTTTATTTTTAACATTTTCCTATCAAATCCATTTAACAATCTTTTGGATAAGTTTTGTGATTGAATAGTTTTGTGTCAAGTTTGAAGGTTTGCAGCATGTTTCTTCTTTGTGAGTATATTTATTCTAATCCCAATCTAGTAACCTTTTCTCACCTTCCATTTTCCTGATTTTTGTAATATCCTGCCCCACTTCCAAAGTACCAGCATATTTCCCATTCTTATCTTTAACTGCAAAGTAACGAATGAAAATAAATTTCCCTTTCATTTGAATGTGAAACGAAGCTTCATCTTTGGTTCCAGCTTTGAAAGTATCTAATATTTTCTCTACAATATGCACGCTTTCGGGAGGGTGACAATTTTGAACTTTACGTCCTATAATGGCGGGTGAGCGAGGAAAAAATCTGTCTTTTGGATTAGAAAAATATCGCACTTCATCATTCTCATCAATAAAAGTAAGATCAAGAGGGATCGTATTGAGGATCAGTTCCAATTGCTGCTGGTTTAAACTTCCGGTTTCAGTTTGGAAAAATACTTTTGCCAGATCTACAAGATTTTCCTTTGGAACAGAATCAGATCTGCTCTTTCTTATTGGAGGAGTTATGTATGAAAAACCAATTTCATAACTTTGCTCATTGATCTTGCGCCAGTCCATTGTAGTAAGAGTTTCCATTGCTACTGGATATATAACAAGTTCTTCCTTAAAGATCATCCCATACATTAAGAAAAACACTTCACCAAGCAATTTGAATATATCTGCATTGAACTCTTCATTTTCTGCCAGGATATTCTTTAATGCTTTTAATTTCATTCGAATATCATCATGTATAGACCACATTACAGAAAGTGGTCGGCAATTTTCCCAAGTTCTTTCTAGAAATGGGAAGAGAATGTTTTCTTTGCGTATATAATGTTGTTCCATAGAGAAAAGTTCTTCAACTTGATTTGTAACTTTTACATAATCCTTATCATGAAGGCTCTTTTTTATTTTATTCAGCACTTTTTCTAATTCACGATTCTCCTGCATCAGGTAATAAAGTGCATGACCTTCCTGGGGTTTTTCCCATTCATATTTTTTTAAGTGATCATAAATTACATTCATCACTTTTTCAATTTTTTCTTTGATCTGTTGCGGAGAAATCCCGCCCTTTAACTGCTTCTCTTCCATAGCTATCATATCGTGAGGAGTAATGTGCTTAAGAGCCTCTCCGTATTTTTCCATCAAATTCCTTCCGTTTTTTCCTTTTAATATCCCTTGAGAAAATTGGAAGAGTTGTTCTACACGTTTTTCACTATCCTTTTTGGTAGAATTCCCTACATGTTTTTTAGTGTTATTTATAAATTCTGACATCACAACCTCCATGACCCTAACTAAACCTAATTTGTTTGCAAAATTCTTACTGTCAAGTTAATGGCTCACTTTTAACAAATTCTTTGTTAGTAATAAGATTTGTCAAATTCCTTGATGTTGAATTATTAACTTAAGTAGACTAGATCATCATCAACTCAAGATCAATGAATGATTGTTCATTTTTTGTTATACTAACAATATTATCAGGTGTAAACTTTTTTAAATTTAACTAGTTACGAGTATTTATAGATTATACTTGACTAAGAAAACTCGAGTAAATATCTGGCGGTGTTTTTAAAGAAGTTAATCCTGTAATTTAGGAGGGAAAAATGAAACTGATCTATAATCCTATATTTTTAAAACACGATACCGGTATGCACCCGGAAAACAAAAAAAGACTATCTTCACTTGGGGAATTACCTACGACTGAAATTGAAAATGGTGAGAGATATCTGGAACTTGTTCATACCCAGCTGTATATTAAAAGAATAAAAGACTTGAGTGCGAGAGGTGGTGGACATTCTGATGCTGACACAATTGTTTCAGCAGGAAGCTATGAGGCAGCTATCTATGCTGTTGGTGCAACTATCATGGCTTCAAAAAGTGGTGATTTTGCTCTAACTCGACCTCCTGGACACCATGCACACCAAGATCATTCCAGCGGATTTTGTTTGTTTAATAACATTGCTATCGCAGCACAATATCATGCAAACAAAGGGAAGAAAGTTCTCATTATAGATATTGATGGGCACTTGGGATGCAGTACAGAGAAGTTCTTTTATAGTTCTAACAACGTTATGTACTGGTCATTACACCAACATCCAGCTTTTCCTGGTGGTGGTGATGCCTATGAAATTGGTGAAGGAAAAGGTGAGGGATATACAATAAACGTTCCACTCCCTCCAGGCACTGGAGACGATATTTTCATGGATGCCTTTGAATCATTTTTGCCTGTAACTAAGGAATTCAATCCTGACATTGTAGGTATCTCAGCTGGTTTTGATTCACATCAATATGATCTTTTACTTGATCAACGACTAACCGTAGACACATATTATAAAATAGGAAAAATGATCTCTGCAAATTTCAAAAATGTATTTGCAACCCTTGAAGGTGGTTATAATATCGAAGTTTTCCCAAAGTGCCTTTATAATTTCCTGGATGGAATTAACAATAATAAAATGAGACATACTGAAAGACACACAGATTCACTCATCCAGACCTTCTATGAATATGAAGGACGAAAAGCTATGACAATGCAGCTTCTCAAGAAATACTGGAAAACAATTTAACTGAGCTCTGCAAAACCGAAAAATTAATAATTAAAAATAAAGGAAGTAGAAATGAGTTCAAAAAAATTAGACAACTTATTCAATCCAAAAGTAGTAGCAATTATCGGAGCTTCTACCAAAAAAGGAAGTGTTGGATATGCACTCATGAACAATATCATCGGTTCGGGGTT
>CAYTOG010000069.1:0-3895 GCA_964439765.1 uncultured Methanosarcinales archaeon | reverse complement strand
TATGGGAGAAATAATGGCATTACCACATGCTCATGTGGTAGCTCAAAAACCTGTGCACAAGAAAAAAGTGCATAAAGGAAAACAAGTAGACACAGATGCAAAATTTGCAAAGTGTCTTGTTAAAGATTTAAAGCTATCTGTAGCAGCTCACGGATTATCTAAATCTTTTCTAAAAACAGCAAAGAATTTAGAAGAAGCTATAACAGGTGTAGCTAATGACAATGATAGCGAAGGCGTAGGAATGTTATATTCTAAAGCCTTAGTATCTCTTGGTACTTTAGTAACAATGATACAAAATAAATTTGAGTTCTCAGTAAGTAAATTAAACGAATTAAACTCAAAATTAGAACTATCATTAAACCAAGCAGAACAAGCTCAACTTAATAAAGATATGCAAGATATTACTGATGCGTATAACTCATTAGGAGGAAAACCTAATGAAAAAGATTCATTAAAATTCCAAGAGCTAACAAAACAATATTCTAACGACCAAACAAAATTCGACCCTACAGTTAACCAAACTCACGGTATCGTGCAAATGTTAACACAAGCAATACAAACATACGAAGAAGGATCAACACAATATATCCAAGAAATACAAAGTGGAAACAGTATGATCCAATACTTAGCAAACTTATTAAATAGATAAAAATAAGGAGAAAAAATAATGGATATTTCAACACATTCCAGTATATCTCCTGTGGTAACAGCTATAAATGCTAATAACGCTGCTAAGAAAAAAGATAATGACAGTAAAAGAAGAGATAAATTCTTAAAACAATACATGGAAATGATAAAACTTCTTGTAAAATTAGAAATTTGTCTTATCACTACTGAAGGGAAAAACCAAGAAAACCAATCTGATATCAGTAAAAAGGGAGCTGACGTAAGTCATAAGATTTTTGAAAACCAAATAGATACATTAAAACAGAAAGAAGCGGACTTTGAAAAACAACAAAAACTAGCTCCATTTTTAACTGCACTTAAATGGATTGGATTTAGTTTAGGTATTGCTCTTGGAGCAGCATTTGGTGGTGTTGGCGCAGCTGTAGTTGCAGGCGCTGTAGGAGCACTTTGTGTTTCTGGAGCATTAGATAAAGTAGTTAACGCAATAGTCCCAGAAAATGCAAGCCCAGCTTTAAAAGCTGTAGTAAAAACAGCAATAGTTGCTGGATTAACATTAGCTGCAGGTGCTGGAGCTGGAGCGATTGATGAAGCTTTAGAATCTAGTGCTACTTCTACTACTGCAACAGAAGCAGCAGAAGAAGGAGCAACACAAGCAGCAACTAACACAACAAAATTTAACAATTTTGCAGCTGTATCAGTTGGAACACAAACACTAGCAACTCTTAACCCTATAGATGATGCTATATATGCTTCATTAAAAGCATGTGGTGTAAGTGATGAAAAAGCAAAATTAATTGCTCAAATAACATCACTTATCATCAACATAGTAATATCAATAGCAGCATTTAAAGCAGCTGGAAACATTACATCAAATGGATTTATCTCACCTGGATTACAAAAACTTGCTGCCGGAGCATTTCTATTATCAAACCTTGGCGAAGCAGGATGTAACATTGCTCAAGGAGTGATAGGACTTGACCAAGCAAAACATCAAAAGGAATTTGCAGAGTTAGAAGAAGCTTCAATATTAATACAAGGAAGTGCTCAGCTAACAAATAACGGAAAAGACCCTGAATTAGACTCACAACAATCACGTATTGAATCATTCCAAACAATGGCAAGAAACTGGACAAGAGGAGCCTGCGGCGTATTAGAAGCTGTTGCACAGGCAGAACTACAAGCTTAATAAAAAAATAATAAAAAAAAGAGGTAAAAATTATGACAACATTAAATGAATGTCAACTAGGCGCATCAGCCTTATGTAGCAGATTTATGTCAGGGAACATAGAACGTGCTACACGTAATATTTCACTTGCAGAACAAATGTATCAAGACCAGATATCTGCACAATCTTATGCAAACGAAACTGCAGGTAAAGCAGCTCGTATCGACGGAGAAAAATCAGCAGAAGCTACTAGAGACCAAGCTTGGGGCGCTGTTTCTGGTGGTGCTATGGGAGCTGGAGTATCAGGGTTTGGCGTATTTAAGGCAAGAAGTGAAAACCTAGCTTTACAATCAGCTGAAGAGAGATATAACAATGCTGACACAAACGTAAATGCATTAAAAAATACTAAATTCGTTGGTGGAGCAAGTTCTGATCATGAAGATATTCAACAACAAGAAAAGTTAGAATCAACTGAAAAAAGTAGAGCAATAGAAAATTCTATGGAACCAGGTTCATCTCATGAAATGGTTGACATGAGAGAAAGAACAGAAATAAAAAATAAATTAGTTAAAAACTTTAAAAAACGAAATGACTTCACTACAAATGAATTCATCAACAGAACAGAAAAAAGAACATTCCTAGGAATTAAAAAGAAAACTTACGAAATGATGCCTGAAGGTGAAGACATAATTTCTTACATACCAAAAGATCTAAGAAATGATTTAATTAAAAATGCTGAAAAACAACGTACTGACGCAAGAAAAGACCAAAGAATAATATTAGATTCTCAAAATGCTACATTACAACAAGCTAACTCAATATCACAAACTACTACACAACTAGCACAAGGTGGATCTAGCTTTGCCGCTTCAACAGCTCAAGGTGAATCTGCAAAAGCAAAAGAACAATCTGCATTAACTCAAAACGCTGAAAGAAACATGGAAGCGTCAGGACGATTATCAATGCAAGCAATACAATCACAACAAGGACTAGTATCTGCAACAACACAAGTACTTACTGCAATGGCTTCAGCAAACAGAGTATAATAAAAAAAACAATTCATCCTACTGCACTCAAAGGCTGCAAACCGAAAGGTTGCAGCCTTTTTCTTTAAAAAAAACTAGACTAATTTTAATCAAATATGAGTCAATAACATATAGCGGTTTACGGAAAAGTATATATGTTATTGCAAGATCTATTAACAAACTTATGTAAAGATTTAAAAATTTCACCTGTTCCAAAAGAAAATAAAGAAAAAATATTTATCATTAATATAACAGATAAAGTAACAGTTTTTTTTCAAGCTTTGGAAACAGGGTGTTTTATGTGGAGTAATCTCATGACCCCTCCCAAAGAGGGTCGTGAAGACCTTTTTATGTATTTAATGAAAGCAAATTTGTTAAATCAAGGAACAGGCGGAAGTACAATTGGATTAGATATTAACGAGAAATTCTTGACACTGTCTATCGCAATGCCTTATGAATTAAACTACCAAGGGTTTAAAGAAAAACTCGAAGATTTTGTAAATTACGTCATTTATTGGCGAGAGGAAATAACAAAAATACAAAAAGCAAAAGAAAATAATCTATTTGGATAAAAGATTATGCCAATGCATTTTATTGCTGAAGAAGGTCCCCTTAGAGGACTAGTATTAAATTTAGAAGATGGAGATGAATGGCTCATCGGAAGAGATCCTGATGAAGCTGATCTTGTTTTACCAGATAGGACTGTTTCAAGGAAACATGCTCTATTAAGGAAAACAAAAAAAGGGATTACCATTGAAGATCTTAGCACTACCAATCCCCTTTTAATAAACGATGATAACATCACCAAACCTTACCTTTTAAAAGAGGGAGATAAGGTTAAAATTGGGGATAATACCTTTCTCTTTTCAGAAGAAGAAATACCTTCTTTTGCAAAAGAAAAAACAAAAAAAGAATTAAAAGAAGAAGAAGAAGAGCATCTTTTTGATACTTTATTTGAAGATACTAATGAAGAAATGCCAGAGGAAATAGAAAAACCTATAAAAAAAGAAGTTAAAAAAACAAAAGCTCCAAAGAAAAAGAAAACTGAAAAGAAACCACAAAAGAAGAAGAAAGAAAA
>CAYTOG010000068.1:0-3929 GCA_964439765.1 uncultured Methanosarcinales archaeon | reverse complement strand
AAAAATATATAAAGAATATGTCTTAAAAAAGGACCACTTGAAGATTACGAAAATTTAGAACATAATAAACAATTAAAAAATAAAATTATACAGGTGAAAAATAAAAATGTCAATATTAACAGGGGCCCTATTAGCATTAAATTTAATCTCCCCAGCTAATGCTGGAGACAGAGTAGAAATCACTATTCCAAATGATGGTACAACTTCTGGTTTCTGGACAGATTTTGCAAGAAAAGCAGAAGATTTTGGAGGGTGCGTAGGAGAACATGGAATTCGAATTACTCCGTATGAAATGGTTGACAAAGAACCATCATACACTGCTCAACACGAAGTAACTGGAGAACTCACCGTTCCCGGAGAAGAAGGAAGATTATTAGAAATTGGACAAACAACAGAAGGAACTATTATTTCTCTTTGGAGCGAAGCTGCAAAAACTGATATTAGAAACTTAGGACAATTTACTGATAATCTAGATGGGTATACTGGTTGTAGAGATTTATCCAAACTTGCTTCAATTGGATACCAAAATGGATTTAAAATAACTAGAGAAATTGGAGGTTCAAAAAGGCCAGGTATTGCTGGTTCAAATTTTGCATTTTTAAATGGGAAAGAACAATCTGAAGCTGCACAAGAATGGCTTAGCGGGATTGTTGGATGGCATTTTCAAGGAGATGAAGAAAGAGCAGAAAGATTACTCCCAGGAGTTTATGAAATTGCAAATGCAACTTGGGAACCAGAAACACCCACACCTCAAAAATTTGAAGAAGAACCTGCACCACAATTATTAACTCAAGTTACAAGAGATACTAGAAGCGTATCTGCAGACATTCCACCTTGTAGTTTTTCAACAAGTCACGAAGTTGATGATTTACGTGCAACATATACTAAAACAAGTGTAATAGATGTTCTTGGATCTAACCCAGATAATTGGGTTGAATTACTAGGAGATGATATAGGTGCAGAACGAAATGTTGATGTTGCACTATGTGATGATCTTACACTAGTAAATGAAGGTACTTTTGTTTACAATGGAGGAAGAAAAGCTTCCAAAAGAGTTGCACAAACTTCTGGAGCTAAACCAATTCCAGATGGTTGGATTGCAGTACAATATAATCCACAAGAAACAGAAGCAAGTATTGATGGGCTATACGATTCACTTGCGCTTGCAACTGATTGGTTACTTGTATATTCTGATGCAACAGGAGCATGGGGCACTTCCATGATTAATAATACATGTGGTGATGGTGCTAACTGTCAAACTGTTGCAGGAGAACATGGGCTTGAAGGACAAACTCATCTTGGAGCACAAAATGCACCTAACTGGATGACTGTTGCAAGAGTAAATGCAGATTATAATGGTGCAGCATGGACAAATACTGGTCTTGATGCTTTAGTTAAAAATGGATATTTAACTGGTGAAGCAACTTTGTTAGTTCCAGAAAGATTTAATGATAGATACCAAGATGCTTTAGCTGCTGGCCACTTTGACGAAACTCCAAACACCGAAGTTGGTGCAAACACAGCACCACAAGGAACTGATCAACTTCGTGCAAATGAAACTGGTGCATTAGAAACTGCAGTAGTAGAAGCTGCTCCAGCAACAACTAATGACCAAGTTATTGTAGAAGCACAGGGCGGAGCATTATATCAAAGTGCACCACTTGCAAGAAACCTTGCAGAATTTGGTGAAGCAACTTACAAAAGATTCGATAACGAATGTCCTGAAGAAAGAATTTACATTAGTAAAATTCCAGATACTTTAACAGATGGAGAACAAAAAGAACTTAGAAGATATCAAGGATTACAATGTATGGTTGACTTCGCAGGGATTGTAGCTGATGCAAATGAAGCAGGAGACTATGCAAGAGTAAAACCTGCTATGGCAGAGCTTGCAGACAATCAAGATATTGGAGCAACAACTGCTAGAGGAAGACTCCTTGCTGCAGCAAACGAACTTGGATATCAAGCAGGAACTGTTTCAGCTCTACGAGAAGAAATGTTAACAACAGGACTCGACATGGCAATTGAAAGAGCAGAACAAGTTCTTTATGCAACTGAGCAAGTATAATTTTTTACCTTTTTTTATTATTTTTTTACTCTTTTTTCTTCAACACATAACCAGTATCAGTGTCTGCGATGAAATACCCTTTCTCCGAGATCAAATCGCGCAGAGAATCTGCAACGTCCCATTGTTTCTCTTGTCTAGCTTTCAATCGTTTATCTGCAAGTACAAGAATTTCTGTTGGAACAACTTTTCCTGCAGCTTTTTGTTGATTAAGTCGAAGACCAAAAAGAGAATCGAAATCTAAAATCAACATATATTTTTCATTATCAGATACATTGCTATCTTTAAGTAAATCCCAAACAAGTGCAAGGGCCCGAGGGATATTCAAGTCATCGCAAACAAACAAAGAAAATTGAGTATGATATTCTACTGCTTCTTTGGATAAATTTTCAACTCCAAATTTAATAAGTGGAGCACCACTTGCCATGCTTTGTAACTCCCATACTTTTTCTTGTAATTTTCGACGTGCAATCTTGGCAGAATTAAGAGCTTTAAAACTAAATGTCAATGGTTTGCGGTAATGTGCTCCAAGACAAAAATAACGATAATCAAGAGCGTCGTAACCTTTATCGGTAAGCAAACGAAGAGTCAAAAAATTCTCTTTAGACTTTGACATTTTCTCATTTTTACCAAGAACTAAAAATTCACCATGCATCCAAAACTGAACCCACTTAGAAACACCAAACGCTGCTTCACTTTGTGCTATTTCATTAGTATGATGCACAGGAATGTGATCAATTCCCCCACAATGTATATCAAACTCACTGCCCAAATATTTTGAACTCATTGCACTACATTCAATGTGCCAACCAGGATAACCAGTGCCCCATGGAGAATCCCATTTCATTGCTTGATCATCAAATTTACTTTTTGTAAACCATAATACGAAATCATGAGAACTTTTTTTGTTGACATCTTTTTCAACGCGTGATTTCCCTTCTTTAGATAGATCAAGCCTAGCAAGTTTCCCATAATCAGATAATTTTGAAGTGTCAAAGTACACATTTCCTCCAGAGACATATGTAAAACCTTTTTCTTCAAGAGTTTTAATCATTTCAATTTGTTCAGGGATATGTTCAGTTGCTTTACATAATATATGAGGTTTATGTAAATTAAGGGCATGCATATCTTCTAAAAACGCAGTTGTATAAAATTGAGCAATGTCCCACACAGTTTTCTTCTCACGACGAGCTCCTTTAAGCATTTTATCTTCACCAGAATCAGAATCACTTGTGAGATGTCCAACATCAGTTATGTTCATAACATGTTCAATTTTATAACCCATGTACTCTAGCATTCGCCTAAGAAAATCTTCAAAGATATATGTGCGCAAATTTCCAATATGTGCAAAATTATATACAGTTGGCCCACAAGTATAATAACCAACTCGCCGCTTATTTAAAGGGACAAATTCTTCTTTTTTCCGCGATAATGTATTATACAAATGGATAGTTTTCATTATGTTCTCTAAAATTCTCCCTAACTATAAATATTATTCTACAATTTCAAGATTCTTTGGATCTAACACTTCTTGAATCAACTTTGGTACATTAATTTTTTCTAATTCTTTTGTAACTAAATGTTCACGTGCTTTAGTAATTGGATTTTTTGGACCAAGAAGGCTACACATTTCTGGCCCAGAAGAGATTTCATAACTTTCTATTGTCCTTGCTAAATCGATAATTTTTTGTTTATCATAACAAAGAAGTGGGCGAAGAATTTCTAACTCAACATGTTGCGTAATTGCATGCATGCTTGAAAGAGTTTGGCTGCTAACTTGGGCTAAATTTTCGCCAGTAACTAAGAAATGAGCGCCTTCACGTTTTGCTATTTTTTCGGCAACATTATACATCAAAATTTTACT
>CAYTOG010000067.1:0-4003 GCA_964439765.1 uncultured Methanosarcinales archaeon | reverse complement strand
GGAAAAATGATTTAGGGTTTATGGAATTGGCTGGAAAAGAAGTTCAAAATCAAATTTCAACAAATTTATTTCAACTTGGAATGTTCTTTGTTGCAAAAAAACACGGGAAAAAAATAATCCCTGAGGGATTAATTGAAGAATTACAAAGAATAAAATTATTAGGATATAAGTTAGCAATCATTTCTGGTGTAAGAACAGACATTATCTCGGGAGTATTACATGTTGCAGAAATCCCACTAGAATTTGATTACTTGTTTGGGCAGCCACCAATACTTGGGGATAATAATCAAGAAGCAGATCTTGAAAAATTAAAAACAAAAGGTTCAATTGAGTTTTCTCTAGGAGATAAGAAAAGTGATTTAGATAGAGGGGAGATTAAAAATTGTAAATATGTTTTTGTAACGTGGGGACATGCTAGTGGTGGAGAAGAGAAAATAGCAGATTACACAATAACTCACCCCAAAGAATTAAAAAATATAATAAAATAAAAATAGAAAATGGCAAACACAATATATCTTGATCACGCAGCAGCAACCCCTACTAGAAAAGAAGTAGTTGATGCTATGAAACCTTTTTTGACAAAACACTTTGCTAATCCAAGTAGTATTCACAAAGCTGGTGAAATGGCAAAAGATGCTGTGCAAGATGCAAGAAACAATATTGCAAAGATTCTTAATTGTAAAGCAGATGAAATAATCTTCACTTCAAGTGGAAGTGAAAGCATAAATCTTGCAATTCAAGGAGTAGCAAGAGCAAGTGGCAAAGGGCACATAATCACATGTGCAGCTGAACACGCTGCAACTCTTAGGTGCTGCGAATGGCTCGAAGCACAAGGGTTTAAAGTAACATATATTGAGCCAGATAAAAATGGGTTAATCACTGCAAAGCAAGTGGAAGAAGTAATACAAGAGAATACAATTCTAATATCTTTGTCATATGCGAACAATGAAGTTGGAACAATTAATCCTATTAAAAAAATAGCAAAGATTGCAAATAAGTATAAAATTCCTTTTCATGTGGATGCGTGTCAAGCAGCAAATTATCTGTCCTTTGATGTTAAAGATCTTGGGGTAGATCTAATAACAATTAATGGGAGCAAAATGTATGGGCCAAAAGGTGTTGCATTGCTCTATATCAAAAAAGAAGTAGAGATTAAACCACTTATTTTTGGTGGGAAACAAGAAGAAAATCTTAGAGCTGGAACTTTGAATGTGCCAGGAATAATTGGACTTGCAAAAGTGTTAGAACTTGCAAAAAATGAAAAAACAAAAGAATCAGAACGCTTAGAGTTGTTGCGCGATGAATTCATTGAAAAAGTTCTATCTAAATTTCCAGACACTTATCTTAATGGCCATAAAACAAAACGTTTACCAAATAACATAAATATTTCTTTTTTAGGAATTGATGCAGAGACTTTGCTATTAACACTTTCAAGTCAAGGAATTTATGTTTCAAACGGAAGCGCGTGCTCTGCTGGTACTGTAAAAGCTAGTCATGTGCTAAAAGCAATGGGGCAAGACAAATATCGTGCACAAAGCAGTATCCGTTTTTCTTTAGGAAAAGAGACAACAAAAGAAGAATTAGATAAAGTAATAACAATTCTAAAACGCACTATTTCTTCTTTGCGAAAAGTATTAAAAGACGATAACAATTAACTAATTAAGTTAAGGAACTTGAAAAAATGACAGAAGAAATAACATCAAAAACGGCAATAGGAGAAATCATCGAGAGCTGTGAAGAAGCAGGAAGAATTCTCTTAAGTTATGGGGTACATTGTGTAGGATGCCATGTTTCTCCGTTTGAATCCCTTGAGGATGGTTTCAAGAGCCATGGTTTAGGGGAGAAAGAAATAAATGAAGCTGTTGAAAGAATAAATAATGAAATCGCGAAAAGTTCTTTGAATAAAGAAGAAACAAGTTCTTCAAAAAAAACTAAAACAAAACATCAACTAACAATAACAGATATTGCAGCAGCAAAGCTCAAAGAACTTTGCATTGAACATAAGAAATTTGCGCTTAGGATTAGAGTATTGCCAGGAGGATGTTCTGGTTATAAATATAATCTGGAATTAGTCGATAAGAAAGAAGATAGTGAGTTAGAAATAATAAACAAGGAAGTTAAAATTGTGATCAACAAAGAAAGTTTAGAAAAAATTGCAGGGGCAGAAATTGATTATCAAGACACTTTGCAAGGAGCTGGATTCAAGATAAATAATCCACACGCAAAAGAATCTTGTGGTTGTGGCGAAAGTTTTCGGTAAATAAGGACAAAACAACAATCTTTAAATATACAAAAACAATTAAATTTTTCATGATGAACGTAAAATTCTTAACTTCAAATCTACATAACGCAAAAGTGGATGTCATTGCTATCCCTTGTTTTGAAGATGAAAAAAGTAACCAATATGTGTCACTTTTGGGTGCAGCCTTTGCTGATGAATATAAACGCTTGAGGAAAACAAAAGCTTTTTCTGCAAAAAAAGCTACAGTGCATTCTTTATCTAGCCTTGCAAAATTAAAAGCAAACACAATTCTTCTTGTGGGCTTTGGAAAAGAAAAAGAACTCCATAATGAATCATTGCGAAGGGCAGTATCAACAGCACACATGGCTGCAAAAAGAGCAAAAGCAAGTAGCTATCTTTCACTTCTAAATCAAGTGAGTTTACCTGATACTGCTTTTACAGTTACAGAAGCAGCATTACTAACAGATTATTCTTTTGATGCATACAAGTCAAAGAATGGTAAAAAGGATACAAAAATAAAAACATTGTATCTTTGGAACAGCGCAAAAAAAGCAAATATAGCAGAATCAAAACAAATAAAGAAAGCACAAATTTTAGCATCATCAACTAATTATGCAAGAGATCTTGTTAACACACCACCAAATGATTTGTATCCTGAATTACTTGCAAAGGAAGCAAAAAAATTAAAGGCAGCAAACTGTAAAGTGACAGTATTCGACGAGAAAGCACTCAAACGAATGGGCTGTAATGCAATTCTAGCTGTTGGAAAAGGAAGTGTGAGAAAACCAAGGCTAGTAATAGTTGACTATAAACCAAAAGGGGCTAAAAAATCTTTAGCAATTGTTGGGAAAGGAATTACTTTTGATAGTGGTGGGTTAAACATCAAACCAGGATCATACATGGAAACAATGAAATGTGATATGTCTGGTGCAGCTTGTGCATTATCTGTTGTGAAAGCAGCAAAAGCCCTTGGAGTAAAACACCGTATAATTGCTGTGGTGGCAGCAGCAGAAAATATGCCTGGTGGTTTATCATATCGTCCAGATGATGTTATCAAAACATATTCTGGTAAAACAATTGAAATTGGAAACACTGATGCTGAAGGTCGTGTTGTCTTAAGTGATGCATTAGCATTCACTGAGAAAAACATCAAACCAGATCAAATAATTGATCTTGCAACTTTAACTGGTTCTTGTGTTATTGCACTTGGGTATTGGCCAACAGGTATGATGACAACAAACGATTTAATGGCGGAGAGGGTGCATCAAGCAGGAGAGCGAACAGGAGACAGGGTATGGCGTTTACCTCTGTGGGAAGATTATAAAGATTCTATGAACAGTGATATTGCTGATGTAAAGAATATCAGTAAGGGCCGTGATTCTGGAACAATTACTGCTGCGATCTTTTTACAACATTTCGTGGAGAAAACTCCTTGGGTACATTTAGATATTGCAGCAACAGCTTTTCTTAAAGAATCTCAGTTCTATAAACCAAAAGGTGGAACTGGTGCAGGAGTAAGGTTGCTTGTAGAATACATTGGTGCAATGTAATTCTTTTTTATTTATTCTTAATTTTTTTTATTTAGTTTCTTCTTCTTTTTGAAAGAATTTCTTAATGTTTGCTTTAAAATAATGCTCTCCTTTAATCATTTTATACTCGTGGTAATCTTTGCTCATATTTGACTTGTGAACTTCCTCAAAGACATCTTCCATCTTATCTTGCAGCCCATGTTCAAGAATGGTTCCATATACTGCATAAAGT
>CAYTOG010000066.1:0-4118 GCA_964439765.1 uncultured Methanosarcinales archaeon | reverse complement strand
ACTGTTGTGATTTGAAGCAACAGCAAAGGAAGTAGTATCACAGTCGAGTTCAATACCCATTGGAACACCACTAGAATGATTCCCCATAGCATTACAAAGAGTAAGAAACCGACTACTTCCTGGATGAGAAAAAATCTCGTCGGGAGAATGTCCTAAAAGATAATGGATGGGGTCAGTAGAATGCTGGAAAAATTGTTCTTCTGTCGTCCCATCAGGAATTGTGGGCCAGAGTTTTAGGAGATTCTTCCAATCACCTACTTCTTTAGTATAATCTGCAAATTCTGAAAATCCTCTTGGGGTGGGAGACATTCTAACAATGCCAAATCTAGTGTCTGTTGCGGTAGCAGCAAATTGATCAACGGTGGAAAGAAGCTGGTCAAATGTAGATTCTCCAGAACCAAATCTGCGTAATCTTTGCCCCTCTTTCCTGTAAGCTCTTCGCAGCAATAATTCAAATGTCATAGTTGCTCTCTAATTCTCCTTATTCTTTATAAAGTCTTCTAAGAGTTACTACTAATTGGTGACCACACCAAACAATTGTGGCAGAATCACTCAAAATTCCCTTTGATATAAGAAATTCAGCTAATTTTGGCTTAAGTACATATCTCTTAAGAAATATAAGGATCGGTTGAATTTAGGAAAAAAGAGACAAGAAGTTGTCTGAAACAAGACCTCAAAACAATAGTTTTATAAACAACTGATTTTCCCTTTAAACTATTCAACTCTTGTCCGAGTGAAAGCGTAAAGGATAAGAAAATGAATGATTAAATAATCAATCGTTTTCTTATGATACTTAACTTGGATATTTTGAATAAAAGAATATTACAACCCAAAATGGCTGAAGAACAAAACATAAAACACATTATTCGTGTAGCAAATGTAGACATTCCTGGAAAGAAGCATCTTTTGATTGCTTTAACTAAAATAAAAGGAGTTGGTCGTAACTTTGCACATATTGTATGTAATGTATCTGGTATTCCTCAAGACAAATTAGCTGGGGCGCTTTCAGAAAAAGAAGTAGCTACGTTAACTAGTGTTTTAACAGATCCAGTAAAATCAGGAATTCCTTCATGGTTATTTAATCGAAGGCGTGATTACGATACTGGGGATGATAAACATCTTTTGATTGGAACCCTTCAGTTCTCTAAAGATAATGATATTAAACGTCTTAAAAAAATCAAAGCTCTTCGTGGTTTGCGCCATCAAAAAGGCTTACCAGTCAGGGGACAACGTACCAAAAGCAATTTCCGACGTAATAAAGGAAAGGTTATTGGTGTGAAAAAGAAAAAATAATCTAATTCATAATAGATAGAATGTAAAATGGGAGATCCAAAAAAATTCCGGAAAAAGTACCAAACACCAATGCATCCTTGGAACAAGGCAGCAATTGATGAAGAAGCAGAGATTAAAAGTGATTATGGTATTCGTCGGAAAAAAGAGATATACTTAATGCAATCATTTTTGAAAAGATATAGAAATATTGCAAAACGTCTTTCTACGGAAACAACTGACCAAAGTGTTAAAGAAGCAAAAGATGTTTTAGAAAAATTACAACGATTAGGTTTACTTGCAGAGAGTGCAGAATTGAATCAAATTCTTGCGTTAACTCTCAAAGATATTCTTGAGAGAAGGTTGCAAAGTGTTATTTATCGAAAAGGTATGGCACGAAGTATGAAACAAGCTAGGCAGTTTGTTACCCACCGCCACATTTTAGTTAGTGGAAAAGAAATTACAGCACCATCATATTTATTGACATTAACTGAAGAAGCAAATTTAAGTTTTAAAGATAAATCTAGTTTAGCTTCTGAAACTCATCCTGAAAGAGTTGATCCACAGCTCGCAATTAAGGAAGAGGCAGAGAGACTTCGCAAAGAAACTGAAGAACTCAAAAAAGCAGAAGCTGCAAAGAAGGTGGTTGACAAAGCTACTCCTGAAGAAGTTGCTGAACCAAAAGCAGAAGCAGCACCTGAAATTCCTAAAGTTCCAAAAGATAAAGTAGAAGAAAAAGCAGAGGTTGAAGAATAATGGCAGATAGTGAAAAAACAACAACTGAAGCCCCTGTGAAAAAAGCTGCAGAAAGTTCAGCTCCAAAAACTCCTACTACAACTACTGCTCCAAAAACTAATCCTGCTCGTCCAGCAACTGCAAGACCAGCACCAACTCGCCCTGGTGGAAGACCAAATTTCAGACCAGGAGATAGGCGAATGGATAGCAGACCACCAAGAAGACCTCTTCGTTGGGCTGTTGCACATATTAAATCCACCTATAACAATACAATTGTCACAGTAACTGACATTACTGGAACTGAAACAATTGCAAGATGCAGTGGTGGTCAGATGGTAAAAGCAGACCGTTTGGAATCAAGTCCAAGTGCAGCAATGGCAATTGCAAAACGAATTGCAGAGCAAATCAAAGAGAAAGGCATTTCTGGTTTATACATTCGAGTAAAAGCAAAAGGTGGACATAATGGTCCAAAAAATACTGGCCCTGGTGCACAAGCAGCTATTCGAGCACTAAGTCGTGTTGGTCTAAGAATTGGCAAAATTGAAGACGTAACTCCCGAACCACACAACGGATGTCGAGCGAAAGGTGGACGAAGAGGACGAAGAGTCTAAGAGATTAATCGTTAACAGCGAGTCATAATTAACTGTTCAAAATTAATGTAAGGAGAATTTCAATGAAATTAACAACAACCACAAAAAGTAAAGACAAGCTCAAAATGAGTTTTGAAATTAGCAAAACAACAGAGAGTTTTGTGAATACTATTCGTCGGATGATTGTTGAAGAAGTTCCAACCTTAGCAGTAGAAGATGTTACTGTACGTCAAAATAACTCTGCACTTTTTGATGAAATGCTTGCACTTAGAATAGGATTAACTCCAATTAAAACAGATTTATCAAGTTACTCATTGCCATCTGGCCCTGAGGACATTGAAGAGCGTAATGCAAAATGTACACTTGAGATTGATTTGAAAGTAAACAAAAAAGGAACAGTGTACGCTGAAGCCGCTAAAAGTAAAGATCCAAAATGTACGTTCGTACATCCAAAGATGCCACTTGTTAAATTACATGCTAAGCAAAAAGTTGATTTGAGTATGCTAGCAGTTGTTGGGCAAGGAAAAGATCATATTAAATGGTCTCCAGGACATGTTTGGTTTAGAAATAAAGCAAGCCTCACAATTAAACAGGATGCAAAATTACTTGAAAAATTTAAAAGTAAATATCCTCCACAAATTTTTGATAAAAGTGGGAAAATCAGTGCAAAGCAAATTGAAGAACAAAACTTATTTGATGCAGTTGATAGAGTTTGTGAAGGTTTAATCAAAGTAAACTACTCTGACGATACATTCATAATGGATGTTGAAAGTTGGGGTCAACTCTCAATTAATGAAATGTTAAAAACTTCAGCAGAGATGTTGAATGCTAAAGCAGCAGAACTTGTTGGTAAATTATAATAACAGATAGATGTGAATAAAAATGGTTAGAACACACAAAAGCCCAAACCAACAAATGCAATCCTTGCTTATTAGTTTGCAAGAAGCAGGACATAATGTGGCCCTTTGGAAAAAGATATACAAGGACTTATCTCGTCCTAGTCGTCAGCGTAGTTGTGTTAACCTATATAAAATTGCTAAATACGCAAGAGATGGAGAAACAATTGTTGTTCCAGGAAAAATCTTGAGTGTTGGTGAGCTTGATAAAAAAGTAACTGTTGCAGCATTAAATTGTTCAATGGCAGCAAGAGAAAAAATCACAAAAGCAAATGGTCAAGTACTCAGTATTGAAGAATTACTAAGCAAAAATCCAAAAGGCCAAAAGGTTAGGGTGCTAGGATGAAAGTATACGATGCAAAAGGAATGATTTTAGGACGTCTTGCAAGTTATGTAGCAAAAGACGCACTTCTTGGTGAAGAAGTAGTAGTAGTTAATTGTGAGACTGCAATTATTAGTGGACAAAGAAAAAAATTATTTTTAACACAAAAAAATCGTCGTGAACAACGAGGATATCCTCTTGCAGGAGTTAGAATTCACAGATCTGCAGACAGATTTGTTCGAAGAGCAGTAAGAGGAATGGTTCCTTGGACAAAAACTCGTGGTCGAGAGGCATTTAAGCGTGTCA
>CAYTOG010000065.1:0-4151 GCA_964439765.1 uncultured Methanosarcinales archaeon | reverse complement strand
ATCTCAATTGCTCTGTGACAAGTTGCAACATTAAGTGCATCTCCAAGAATAGAAATTGTCTTCCCATAAACAGCAACATCGCAATTTGTTAACCTTTCAATCTCGCGGCGAACCTTCCCTTCACGGCCAATGACTCTACTTCGAATCCGCTCAAGTTGTTTTTGATTTCCACCAACAATATCTCGAAGACGAATTATGTCTAAAGTATACTCATCACTAAGGAGCTTCAAAGCAATTTTCGGATTAAATCCACGTGCAATCGCAAGAACAATGTCTTTACAATCAAATAATAAAATTGCATCATGACCAGAAATTTCAACTTGCCCTTCAGAAGAATCAACATCAATAGAGCATTCTGTTTTCTTTTCCAATAATCTTTTGGTTTCTCCACCAGAACCTATCAATACTGCAACTCGATCTTTTGGAATCTTCAAATGTTCATGCATGAGCTCCTCTGTGTGCACATGTTCATCTTCAAATTGTTCTATTTGTTCAGTATCAGCTTCTTTCTCTAACATCTTACTCCAAAGCCACCTGTTTCTATAAAAACCTTCGGTAGAAATAGTGTTAAGTAAAGAAAAACATAAATAATATCTCACCTAAAAAGGTCAAGATGATCAAATATTTTCTAGCTGCAACTTTATTCATGTATTCTTCTACTAGCCTAGCTGAAGATAACAAAAAAGCAGTAGATCCGTCACAATTAGAGCTTTCTGTAGAAAAAACTGATTCAACACAACAAAGCGAAATTTTAACAGTTCATCAACAAAAATATTCCTCAGAATTAGTATGTGTTGAAAGTAGGTTAGATCAAAAAAGAGTAACATGTATAATGACATTCAGTGCAAAAGAAGTTTATCAAAACCCAGTGCAATTAAGCGCTTCTAAACAAATTCAATCATCTAAGAAATAATTCTTTCAATAATTTCTCTCAAATCTTTCTGAACGCCAAATTTCTTAAAATACTGGAGAACATTCTTCATATCTCTTTCAAGCAATTCCATTGAAGGCCTACTTTTCACAAGCGTACATTGCGAGAAATCAATCAACACAGGTTTTTCAGTTAATTTTCCCGCACGCATCTTCTGTAAATTTAAAATATTAAATGCAGATAAATCTCCATGCACAAGGCCTGCTTTATGATACATTTTTCTAACTTCAACAATTATTTTTTCTAAAAATTCTTCAGGGTCTTGTGGAGGAGAATCTTTCAATGGAAGAGCAACTTCTCCTGTTTTAGAGTTACCAATGAGTTCCTCTATCAAAACATTATGTTTAAGTGCGAGAGGTTCAGGCACTTGAACTTTATTCTCGAAACTCCGATGTAAATTTTTGTACTCCCTTTGTACCCATGCAAAAATGATTTCACGGCGACGTTTCTTTAGTGATTCATAACGAGGGTCTTGTTTAATGTAATTATACATTCCAGAAAAATCACTGTTTTGTATACGATATATTTTCACGATAATATATTTTTTACCAAGTGAAGCCAAGAAAACATTCGCCTCTTTACCTATTTTTAAAGGACTTACAAGTTCATCAAAATGCTTTCGGCTTTGCAGTTCAAACAAGTTCCTATTAGTGAATGCGTCGAATACTCCTTTGACTGTTTTGAATCTTTCTTGATATGTAAGTGTAACCATGAATAAACAAAAAGGCAGAGTAGGTTAAAAGAATTGCGAAGAAAAAGAAAATAATATGAAAAATAAGTTCAAACTAACGTTCAAATTGATATGGACAAACTGCAGAAGCGATAGGATTTGGTTCACGAGAAACATTAAGTCGAGAAAATGAATCCCCCATACTACTTATTTCCCATACATTAGATACTCTTCCTTTCCGAAGACCATCTCTCAAATCCATTTCAAGAATATATTCTGTGTTGTCATCTGCTAAAACTATTGCTTCCCCTAATTTAGAAAATACTGGCTCTAAATCAGAAGAAGAATCTGAAGAAAGAAGAATGCTAGTGGGTTCAGCAATTAATCCATTTAATCTTTCAAGGCTACCAAGACCAGAAAAATGAATATAGACTTTACCATCAGGATCATTTTCAATATTAGAAGTATCTAATAAAGGCTTAATTTGATTATAAAGAGTAGTTGCACTACAAGAACCAGAAGAAGAAGGTTCCACATGTTCAGTAGGCCTTGTCTGTGAACCATTCACTAAATCAATAACTGGAGAATCTTCAAGATATTGCGCACGCAATTCTCTAAAACGACTAGGATCTAAACCAAGAAAATTATATCCCACAGGTGTAAATGCCAAATATGCCATTGTTTCGGTGATTAAAATGCTTTTGTTATTAACATCTAGATCTAAATCTAAAAGTGCCTCTTTTACATCTCTTTTTTCTTCAGGAGTAAATTCTTTCTTCCAAAAAGCACGATCATATGCTTCGACATCCTCATCAACAAAAAAATAACCATGATATATTTCATGTTCAAGAGCAATACGACGAAGCCTGGTATTATACCAACTATCATTTTCTTCAGCTATACTAAGAAAAGCCCAATCCCCAACTGCTTCAAAGCCAGAACCTGTTCGTTGCAATAGTCCTTGATCAATAAACCAATTTAAAAGAAGAGATTCTCCACCTAGAAGACTTTCTCTTTGATCTTGAGCAAGTGTATAAAAACTCGCAATATCTTCACCTTGAATATCATGAGCCATCCCATTTGTTTCGATGGTATCTCCATTTCCTCGAATGTGTTCAAGCATTTCGCCCCATGAGACTACCCTATCTTTTGGAGCACCCCATTCTTCAGCAAAATGAACTAATCTTGATGTTGCATAATTTTGTTCAACAAGACTATCAAAATCAACAATATAAATATCACTATTTCCTTCAAACTGGTAAACTTGGGCGTTAGGATTATTATCATGAACAATTTCTTCAAACCCTGCAACCTGGAAATCTCCCCATGGGTGCATTGTGGGTTTAGCTTCAGCTTGTTCTGAAGTGGCCAATACCCCTGCTGCAAGCAAACTAAAAGATCGAACAAGATTTCCTAAACTCATATAATAATATTCAAAATAGAATGATATAGGGGGAATCCTTATGTTGCTAAAGGAAGGTGGGGATTTCTTAAACAACCTAGAGTAACCACTGCCCAGTTACAACTAAAACGAAACATTTATATAGTATTTGTACTTCAAGGGTAGTAAACACCTCAAAACCACCTCTTTCCTCAGTCAGTCTTTTCGAAGGTTGGCTGGGGATTTTTTATCCTCACTTTCTTTAAATTAAGTAAGTAATGTTTAAAAAATAACATAAATCCTAAAAAGAGCGTTTTTAGGCTTAAATCAAAATCAAAGTAAAATATGGTTGTTTTACTACAGAAAAACAAAAAAAAACAAGAAGATTTATATAGTACAGCCATATAATAACAATTAGTCTTTTGCCGAGTTACCTTGGCAGAGTATACGGCGTAAAGCCAATGCAATGATCCTGGGGGTTTGCGAAAGACTTCATACTTAGAAACTATCAATTACTTATACATTTCACAATATCAAATTTATGTATTATTTCAGCTTGTGAACAAGCAAACCGGAATTGACAACTCTGTTTATTTGCTAGTAAAAGTAATTCTTAGTAAGAAATTATGATAAAAAAGTCGTATTCAAAGAGTACGCAGCTTAGAATATATCACTTTCACTTCATATTCAACAAACAATTGCAAACTGACAATTTGCTAAAAGTACTGAATTGAGCTCCGTTTAACAACAAGATGTTAACGGGTAGTGAAACGTATTCTAAGTAAAAATAAGAAATAAACACGAATAAGCGTGTTGGAGTAAACAAAATGGCAAAAATTAGTCCTATTGCATCAAAATATATTGTTCGTACTTCCATAAAAATTGATGGGATCGTTGATCAGCCCGATGTTATCGGCGCAGTTTTCGGGCAAACTGAAGGTTTGCTTGGGAATGATTTAGAACTTCGAGAGCTACAACGAAGTGGAAAAATCGGACGAATTGAGGTAAACCTCAAAACAACAAATGGAAAGACACAAGGGGAAATAATCATTCCAAGTAGTCTTGATAAAACAGAAACTGCAATTGTTGCTGCAGCACTTGAAATAATTCAACGAATTGGGCCATGTAATGCTCACATCCAAGTTCAAGCAATTGAGGATGTTCGAATT
>CAYTOG010000064.1:0-4204 GCA_964439765.1 uncultured Methanosarcinales archaeon | reverse complement strand
AGAAGAGAAAAAAGAAAACTAATGTAAGGAGAATCAAATAAGTTGGGATAATATTTGTGAGCCCAAAATGTAAAATGCCTAGGTTTAAATCCAAAATAGAATATTTCTTAATAACTGACTCATCAATAAAATATGCTTGGGAGAGAGAGATTAGGGAAACAAAAAAGACAACAGTGTAGAAAAGAATACTGTTGATAATCCGAACTGATTTCTGTTTCCATGAATGAAACGTGAAGAAAACATAAAGTATGTATAACAGTGCAAGTTCAAAAAGTGATGTCACAATAATGAGATAGATATTTGTTGTTCGAAAACATTTAATGAATAGTGATGCAAAGAACATCAATATAATAAATCTACATTTTGTATCAAACACCTTATTACAACCTCTATATTCTTTGGTAAAAGAACTGGGTCTTTAAAAGATTTATTCCACTAGTGGACAATAAGAATAAATCTGCTCAAGAAGGAGCGACCAGAGCTGAAGGTGAGCAAACCATTGGCCTATTGACTAGTGGTGGTCGCGAGTTGTTGACAAGTAACGTATGGTCAACTAATAATAAACATTTAAATACAACAAAGTACTAATTCTATATTATGTTCAAAAATCGTCAGGGAATAGCACCTATTGTAGCAACACTTCTATTATTAACATTTGCAATAACTATAGGTATTGTGATCATGAATTTTGGGCGCGCTCAAGTGCAATTAGAATCTAAATGTGCAACTGAAATAGGAATGAGTTTCTCAGAAATCGCTGGAGAATCTCAAGTATGTTTCAACAGAGAGAAAGATATTATTGAAATATCTATAGAAAATGGTGTAAGTGTAGAAGTTACTGGGTTGATAGTAAACGTGATAGGAACCGAGCGTGCAGAGAGTTTTGATTTAACTGATGCTGCTATGGGGAAGGCCAGCGTGTATTTAACAGATCTTGGGTATAATGTTGAAGCAAATGGTGAAATTAGACAAATTAAAGTGATTCCAAAGATAACTCCATTTGATGAAGAAGTTGTGTGTACAGAGCAAGCGTTAGTAGCCGAAAGTTTAGCTGAGTGTTGAGTTGTTTCTTCTTCTTTCTCTAAAAGTTTATAATGCTTTGGGATTTTTAATATATTCTATGCACATTGAAATCAACTTAAACAAATCTGTAGATGAGAATGCAGGGATATATTTTGATAAAGCAAAAAAGGGCAAGAAAAAGATTGAAGGAGCGAAAGCTATAGTAGAAAAGTACAAACAAGAACTTGAAGATCTTAAAGGCAAAGAATTGCAATTCCAAGAAAAAGAAAAACAAAGAGAAGAGAAAAAAGCACAAAAACAAGAAAATCAAAAATGGTATTCTAAATTTCATAACTTCATTAGTAGTGAAGGATTAGTTTGTGTAGGGGGTCGTGATGCAACACAAAATGAAATTCTAATTAAAAAACATACAGAACCAAATGATCTAGTATTACACACAGATATGGCAGGAAGCCCTTTTTTCATAATCAAAGATGGCCAAAGTGAAAAATGCACAGAAACAACAATTGAAGAGTGTGCGCAAGCAGTTGCATGCTACTCAAGAGCGTGGAAAGAAGGACATGGAACAGCCGATGTTTTTTATGTAAAGCCTGAGCAAGTGAGTAAGGAAGCAGCAGCAGGTGAAGCATTGAGTAAAGGCAGTTTTATGGTGCGTGGGAAAACTGAATATTATCATCCAAATTTGGAGTTCGCAGCAGCAAAGATAAAAAACAAAGAAGGGGGGTTGGAATTAGTTTTAGGTCCAAGTCTTTGTATTTCAAAACAATCACAAGATCTCATGATTATTCTTCCAGGAAGAGAAAAGAAGTCTGTTATTGCCAAAAAGATTAGAAAAGAATTTGGTATTGGAGACATTGATGAGGTTGTTGCTAAACTTCCAGCTGGAGGCGCAGAGATCAAAAAACAGCGCAAGAGAAGAAAATAAACGTAACTTTCTTAAATACTTTAATAAAAATATTCTTCTTGTGTCCCCGTGGTTTAGCTTGGATATGACGTAAGCTTGCGGAGCTTGAAACCTGGGTTCAAAAGAAGCAATTGATTTTGGTTGTTTCATGAAATTCCCAGCGGGGACACTTTTCTTCATTTTTGAGATTCTAACAGTTAAATCCATCTTTTTCTTGATAAATAAAAAAAAGTATAACCCTACTAAGAAAAATGTTGCACTTACATATTTTAGGAAAGAAAAATGAATCATAAAAGATAATGCTATTACTACTCATGATATAATAAAACAAATATTTGAAAGTATACTAAATCTTATACTTAATATGGTCTCCTTTCCCAAATTTGAAGTTTTTGTTTTATTTTTTATACCCATGAATAAAAACCTCTATTTTGAATAATTTTCTTTTTATCACATATTTTACATCTAATTTTTCTTTTTTAAACAGGGAAATCATTTTTTTCTTATCTTCTACAAGCAATGCATTTGGTGTAATATTCAAGAAATTATTTTTAATGTGAAAACAAAATTTCCCATTTTTATTTAAAATTGTTTTTACATCATGAATAAACAAGGGAATATCTTTAACGTGTCCTAAATCATTAAATGATACAAACGCGTCCGCTTTTTTGAATTTTTTATGTATCTTTATAGTTCTTAAAAATCGAACATTGATGTGTTTTCTCTCATTTAAAGGAACCTTTTTCTTAAATACTTTGATCTCCTCTTTAGACTGGTTTGCAATAAGTATTTGACGAAAAGGCATTTTAGATTTAACAACCTCATGTGTAAATGCACCAAGTGGCGAATTATACACTATGATCTCTGTTTTCTTATTGAATGGACCAACACGAGAAATTATTTGATTAAACGATTTTCTAGACAATGGAACTTTGTGTAAATGGTGAGAGATATTAGCCATTAAGTCACGTCGTAAAGTAACATACTTTTTATCATAAAATAATTCGATAGCTAAATATGCTGGAATGCCAAAAGCAATTAATCCTCCTGATATTCGCAATATGTCCCATGCGCCATGTGTTTCTTTGATAAACATTACAAGTAAAAAAACCATAAACAGTGTAGTAATAATTGGGCCAACTTTACCAAAAATAACCTTATATGGTCTTTTTAATTCTGGCTTCTTAAAACGTAAAACTACTACGCTTAGTAATACTGCGGAATATACTACTAAAATCAAGGGAATAAGTAAGTGCAATAATGTTTCATAAGATCCTGCGCCGATTATTACTAAAGAAGAAACTACAATTATCTGAAAGATTATTGAGATATATGGGCTTTTATGTTTTGGGTGAATTTTGGCAAAATGAACAAAGAACAATTTATCCTCTGCAATAGACATTAATAATCTTGGGGCTGTTACAATCCATCCTGCTGTAGCACCAATTACTGAAATAAAAATTAAAATCCCAAAAATAATCCCTCCTGCACTGCCAAAATGAAATTCCCCTAAATCTTTTAATGGGGCAACTGATTGTGAAAATTCTTGCCAGGGAATTGCTCCCATTGCTGTAAAGGCCAGAAAAAAAGAAAGAACTGCAATAACAAGTGTCCCATAAATCAATGCTTTAGGCATAATTTTAGTTGGATTTTTAGTTTCTGCTGATAAAAAAATCGCACTCTCCCAACCAAAAAAAGTTTCAGCAATAAAGAAAATTGCTAAGAGGACATTCATAGTTGGGAAAACAAAGAATGGGTCAAAGTTTTCAAATTGAAAATTAAAAAATCCAGGTATGATCATAGCAACTACTGCACTTAGAGTAATTATTGCAAATGTTACCAATACAAATGTTGAAGTTTGCATGCCCTTAAATGCAACATAACTAAAAAGAATAATTAACATAATAGCAATAGGGATGTATGTAAATGAATATTTTATTGGAATTAAGTACTGTAAGGCACCTAACAAAAGCATAGCAATAGTAACACTTCCTGCAATAGATGTAGTCCAACCAATCACAAATGACCAAAATCTTCCATAGGTTTGTTTTGCAAATTCATATACTCCTCCTGCTTTTGGAAACATAGAAACAAGTTCACCAAAGCACATGGCGATATAAATTGAGATTATTGAAAGAATTCCCCATGAAATTAGTGATGCTGGCCCAGCATGTTTGGCTCCAGCTGAAGTAAGGAACCAAATACCTGTCCCCATTATTGAATTTATAGTGATCAAAAGGATTATTTTGAAACTAAGTGTTTTTTTCATCTCCTTTA
>CAYTOG010000063.1:0-4492 GCA_964439765.1 uncultured Methanosarcinales archaeon | reverse complement strand
GTTTGGAATTCTGCTTGGGAGAACTTTTGGTTCTTTTAGAGAATCATCAAAATTTGGTTTCCAATCAACGGTGTTTTTGTTAATATCTCCAAGCATTTCTTCAGCTACTTTACTTAACTTTGCTTCAGTATACCTCATAGCTGCAGCATTGTCTCCATCAACACTTCCAAAGTTTCCTTGACCTTGGATTAATGGATATCTTAATGAGAAATCTTGTGCCATTCGTACTAAGGCATCGTATACTGCAGAATCTCCATGAGGATGATATTTACCTAATACTTCTCCAACTATTCTTGCACATTTTTTACTTGGTTTATTGTGATACATCCCTAGGTCTTGCATTGCATAAAGAATTCTTCTGTGAACTGGCTTCAGCCCATCTCTCACATCAGGTAATGCACGTCCAATGATTACTGCCATCGCATAACTAATGTATGCTTTTTTCATCTCTTCTTGAATCAGATTTGGAACAATACGTTCTGAAGTTTCTTCAGAGTCTTCTTGCATTTCTAACTCTTGATTTTCTATAATTTCAGAAGAATTTTCTTGATCCATTTTCTTATATTTTAGTTTAGTTTTCCTCTATAAAATTAATCTCTTTTTACTCTAAAATCGGCAGAATTTACTTTATAAACCTTGTGGTATTTTAGAGGTTATTCTAGCCTTTTTTTGACGATTTTTCTTTAATTTTTTGGCTCTTTGCCACAAGATTTAAAAGCGCAGCTTTCCCTTTGTATTTTCAGTCTTTTGAGACTTCGGAGAAACAATGACCTCACTTAAACACAATATTGAAGCCGTACTTTTTGCTGTTGGTAAAGAGATTAGTATAGAAAAAATTTCCAGTTTAACTGGGGCTGAAATTAAAGATGTCGAAAAGCAATTGAAAATTCTGCAAGAAGAATATCTTGCTCGCGAAAGTTCACTTCATCTTATCAAACGAGAAGACGGCATGTGGAAATTAACAGTCCGCGATGCATTTGTCCCTCTTGTTAGCAGCATAGTTGAGTCAACAGAACTCGATGCACCTATTATGCAAACACTCGCTGTAATTGCATGGAAATATCCTGTTGTGCAATCAGAGATCATCAAATTACGAGGAAGCAGCGCATATGAACATATGCGTGAACTTGTAGAACAAGGATTTATTGTGAAAGAGAGATTTGGCCGAACATATCGTGTTCGACTTACTAAAAAGTTCTTTCAGTACTTTGATCTTCCAAGCGCCGAAGCTAAAGAAGCTTTTTTAGCACAAGTTCCTGAAGAAGTTCTTACAGAAGCAAATGATGTTGATAAAGAAATTGACGAAATTGAGCGAATGGAAGAGGCTCACGTTAAAGATTCTGCTGCGCGCGGAGAGATTGAAGCTGCTATGCTTTCTGCTAAGGAGAAGGAATGACTAGATTTCTAAATTAACTGTTTTATTTATTTCTCAGTTTTAATTCTTGAATACACTTCACCATCAAGGTCCACTTTGCCTTGGTCGATTAGTCTGTCAAGATAATCAGCTAATTTATCTTTCTCAACACCAGTGTAACCTGTTAGTTGTTCAAGAGTTAATTTGTTGTTGTTCAGAAGCACTAGAAGATAATTTTTGAGAAGGCCGCCCATATTCTTTGCCATAACATCACGCTCTAGTTTCATTTTTTTTGCAAGCATATCTACTTGATGTAATTTTGCTTGCAAGTCGTTTAGAAAATGACTTAGTTCTGGTGCAGTTAATGCAATATCCATAGGCTTGATTACTTCAATTGATGAAGGCATATAATCAAAACAAAAATCAATCATATTTTGATGATCAGTAGTTTCTAAATCAACTTCAATGAATGTTGCAAAAAGTTCTGTTCCTTCTTGTTGCAACGCCCCATGTTTTTTTGTTTCTTTTAGAGTAAATCTCTCATCCCCTTGAAGTTTTTTAAAGATAGAATCTAACATATTTTCCACATGTTCTTGTGGTTTTCCGAGAACTTCAATTACTGCATTAAAATTGATTTCTACCATATTTATTGTTTTTGTGAGGTTCTTTTTAAGGTTAACTGAAGAGCACGGCTCTTCAGGCACTACGTTGTATTGATAATAAAGAGTTAGTTCTTTTGCCAAAGTAAGAAAATCAAAAATGTGCAAGCAACAAAAAGTAATGCAGGGACAAGATTCCTTGCACGTTTTCCAGTTGATTGGTAAATCAAGATTCCTTTGTTTGTAACAGTGGTCCACGCTTCAAGAGAGAAATTTGATTCTTCGGTAAATGTTGCTGTGTTAAGAATTTCAGTTTCACTTGTTAATATCTCCTCTGAAATGATAGTAAAACTGGCAGTTAATTCATCATCTGTTTTTCTATCATCTTTTCGAAATTTCACTTTAATGTTATATTCTTTCTCATCCATCTCTTCGTCTAATTTTATTAGAAAAGTTTCTTGGTGTAACTCATTTTCAGCAAGGGAGAAAGAAACAATTGTTTCGTTTCTTTCTTTTGAATTATCTTCACAAGAATAACACCAAGACCCTTTGTATGCATATGCGTATGCCGTGTAATTGTGTGGGGCATCATCAGCTAAAATTACAGTGGTCACTTGAATTAATTCTCCTGCTGTTGCATTTTCAAAGAGATCAATAAATTGATATTCTTCAGAATAACTATTGTCATCGATACTATTTTCTCCAGTTTCTATGTTGTTTTCTTCAATATAATCAAAATAATCAGTGCAAATTTCTTCATCAATTCCTTCAATTTCAAATTCAGCTTCTGTTTCAATATTCAATCCCTCTAACACAATTTTTGCAGAACTGCTACTTGTGCCGGCATTACAATTAGCATCAAGTTGAATTGGAAGAGTGAGCGTGTAATATTGGTACTCTTCATAGATATTAAGTTTTGTCCTCTTACTGATTTGTTCCCCATTTATTGTTGCGTAGAGTTCTACTGTGTACTTTGTTTCGTCGCCTTTATAGATCGATACTTTAGTTCTTATTTGGTCTCCCCATTCTGCACTTTCGTCTGAGCCAAGATATACTTCATCAATTGTTAAAATAGATTCTTCTTTTTTATATTCAGGATTAATGGCAATAAGTTTTGAGATATAATTATTCTCTTCTTCATAATCATTACAATCAATATCTTCAATCCAGAAGAATAATTCATAAATACCTTCGTTCAAATTAGGACTATAATCTTTACTATTGGTTGTTGTAATGCTTGCGTTTGTCCAAGGGAAGTATTCTTCTATAATGTTTCCATTATATTCAATAATTTTCCCTTTCACAGTTACTTCTGCACTATTACCATATTCTCTTTGAATTGTTACGGTGAAATCTAAATCGTCTTCTTGCATAATGCTCTCTTCAATTTCAATTGATATATCCCAATTACAATATGGAAGAAATTCATTTTCTTCATTTGGTGTTGGAAGAGTTTCTTGCCATTCTTCATCAACTAAAGACCAAGACATTAACTCAGTTGAACTCGAATAACTCATGCTATCAATCCGATTTTCTGAATCATCGTTTCCTTTTACATAAAGTGTAATGGATTCATATACATTGTTATTCAAAGAAAAATCACTGTCCCCATTTCTGAAAATTATTTTATGTTCATCAGGTTCAATTACTGGATTTGATTCAAAAGCTGTCGTTTCTGATATATACAATTTCCCATCAGAGCTGTCTTTAAAATAAAGAGAATCAAGATTTATTGGGTAGGCCCCAGAGTTATATATTTCAATCCATTCACCAAAAGGTTTTTCTGCATCATCATCACCCATTGGGTTTGGAAGAAGTTCAGAAATTTGAAGAAAAGAATAATCTGAAGATAGAAGGTGAACACTATTTTCTGAAAATGGGCTTCCTCCCGAAATTAATGATTTGTACCACTCTCCATTTGAACTTTTTTCAATGGTATAATTATTACCATCTGCAAAATTAATATAGTCTGTGTAATCAACATTATCACTACACCATTCTGTGCCACTAAGTTCAATAGTTTCTCCACTGTTGCTCAAACTCATTGAAACTTCAATAGGAGTTGATGTACTCTCTAATTTTTCAAAGTAACTATTAAACGCAGAACTATCTCTTGCCAGAACAACAAATTCGTTTGCAGCAATGGTCCAATTACCAATTTCTTTATTACTTATATTGCAATCTTCTAATGAATAATTTTCAGAATCTGGATTGTATAGTTCAATCCATTCACACTCACTATCGCTGCAATCACTTGGGTTATACATAATTTCATTAATTTGAATTTCTGCAAAAACAGTTTGATTAATTAACATACAAAATAATAACACCAAGAACCCAATTTCAATCAAATATTTTCGAATTATTTTCAACATCTATTTTTTTGAATTTTTTTCCTGATTTATTCTCTTCGCATTTACCTTATTTACTCAAAAAAGTTGCACAAAATATGTGTTTGAAGAGAGAGATTTCAATGTTACTATTCTAAAATACTCAACAAAGTTTTAAAACGCCTCTCCCGTTTGCTCTATTTATAATG
>CAYTOG010000062.1:0-4523 GCA_964439765.1 uncultured Methanosarcinales archaeon | reverse complement strand
ATAATTGGAAATGATTTAGATTTCAAGCTAAGTGCTGCCTTTATGGAAACATATCGCCTAATTATTGAAAAGACAATTTTAAGTTCATCAAACAGGCTTCATGTGACAAGTATGACTGTATCGAGTTTTTGGGAGTATGCAAGAGCAGGAGACCCAATTGTAACAAACATCTTAAGAGATGGAATAGCACTTCATGATGTAGGAACGTTTAAACCTTTGCAACATCTTTTGAGGCAAGGAAGAATAAGGCCAACTGAGGAATCTGTATGGCGTTATTTTGCCAGAGCACCAAAAACTCTAGTTAATTCAAGATGGCATGTAATGCAAGCAACATTAGATCTTTATTGGGCAGTGATTGACAGTGCTCATGCTGCTCTTATGGCAAAAGACACAATGCCTCCAAGCCCAGATCATGTGGCAGATATGTTACAAAAAGTATTTGTCAAAAACAAAGAACTCGAACCGAAATATACTGAATTAATGAAAAAATTTTATCTTTTAAATAAAGACATAACGCACAGAAAGATTGAAACAATGCCTGGAAAAACCTACGATTCTTTGTATAAAGAAGCAGGAGACTTTGTAAATCGCATGAAACGTCTTATTCGAAAGTATGAACAATAAGTGGACAAGACAGACTTGTAAACTCAAGTAACATAAATAATAATAAACTACTTAAACTCTAAAGAAAAAGGAAACACAAATGAAAAAACCAACGCATGTGGTCTTGTATGAGAAGTATAAACAGCTTCTAACAAACCCAGAAGAGTTCTTCACGAAGATAAAGAAAGAACATTCATATCATCCAGCACTATTTTTTCTAATTATCTTAACATTAACAACAGCCCTAATAAACATCGTCCTTACAAGCCCATTAGTAATTAGTGGAACAGCATCATTTGAAGGGATAACTTGGGCTGCTCAATTGTTAACACTAATTTACTTGCCAATATACGCACTGGTTTATGCAAGCATGGCTGCTTTATTAGTGTATATAATCTTATTTTTCTTCAAAACAGCACATAACACATTCAAAAATAATTTCAAGATTTTAGCGTATGCTCAGACAATTTCTTTGATCTATAGTGTTATTGGAACAGTAGTTGTTTTAGCTACAGAATTGCTCACAGGAGAATCAACAACTTCTGCATTAATTACATTGTTTAGTGGGGGTTGGGATCAATTATCTGGGATAATAGCGTTTTCAATAGTTCTTGCGATTCTTTTAACGATAGCTTCTTGGGTTCACACCTTGTGGGCTATGATGCATGGGTTTACAAAACAATATGAAATAAAACATCCAAGTGCTATATTGCTTTCAGTTGTAGCATTAGTTGCAAGTTTCATAGTATTAACAATTCTTGTACAAATAATTTCTTTGGCATTATTTGTATGAAATTCTACAATAAAAATCTGAATAACATCAAAAATTCTTGTAATTCATCTTATTTTGATGTATTTTAGAATTATATTATGATAAAAACATTTAAGAATTAATCATACAATCAATTGGTCATGAAGGAAAAAATTATCCCATTTGTACTTAAAAACATGATTGAGCATGATGGATCAGCTAATCCAAAAGCAGTATTGGGGTTAGTTCTAAAGGCAAACCCTGATTTAAAAAAACAAGTGCCAAATGTCCTAAAAACAGCAGAAGAAATAATCAAAGAATATCAAGACAAACCAATAGAAGAGATAAAAAAGATATTGGGCAAAATAGCACCAGAACTTGCAAAGAAAGAGAAAAAACAAAAACAAGTGACGGGCCCATTAAAAGCACTACCAAATGCAATTAAAGGCAAATTCAAAGTGAGAATTGCGCCATCTCCATCTGGCCCTTTGCATATTGGGCATGCATATGGTGGATTACTTAATGCTACGTATGCAAATATGTATAGTGGAAAATTTCTTCTTAGAATAGAGGACACTAACCCTGCGAATATTTATCCTCTCGCGTATGAAATGATTGAAGATGATACTAAATGGCTAACACATGACAGAATAGATGAAATAGTAATTCAAAGTGATCGATTAAAAATTTATCATAAATACATCAAGCAACTAGTGGGTCAGAAGGACGCATATGTTTGCACGTGTGATCCTGATAAATGGCGGGAGATGAAAACGAAAAAAATCGCATGCCCCTGCCGCAGTCTCAAAAAAGATGAGCAAGAAAAAAGATATGCAAAGATGCTCCAAGAAAAAACAGAAGAGGCATATGCAGAGGGAGAAGCAGTATTACGATTAAAGACTGATATTAAAGATAAAAATCCAGCTATGCGTGATTTTTCAATAGCAAGAATAGCAGAGCACATTCATCCACGGACCAAAGCGAAAAATCGTCTTTGGCCACTAATGGTTTTAAGTGTGGCAGTGGATGACCATGATCTTGGAATAACACATGTACTTAACGGAAAAGATCACCATGATAATGGGAAGAAGGAAGCAATAATCATGCAAAAACTTGGGTGGAAAGCTCCAGAGTATAAGCATTGGGGAAGAATTAATTTTGAAGGGTTCAAACTTTCAACTAGTAAAACTAGAATTGCAATTGAAGAAGGGCAGTATACTGGTTGGGATGATATTCGTCTTGCAACTTTAAGAGCCTTGCGTAGAAGGGGATATCAAGCTGACGCTTTGAAGAAATTTGCAATAGAAATTGGTCTTTCATTAAGTGATAAAACAGTAAGCAGAGAAGAATTTTGGAAAACAATTAATGCATTCAACAAAGAGATTGTTGAGGCAAAAGCTAATAGATTTTTCTTTGTAGAAAATCCAGAAGAGATCATAATTGAAGATATGCCTAAACAAATTATTCAGTTGGCAATGCATCCAGACAATCCAAAGAGAGGAAATAGAGAATTAAAGATTTCAGATTCACTTTTTATAGCATCAAGTGATTTAGAAAAACTTGAGACTGGAAAAGTGCATAGGCTTATTGATTGTTGTAACTTTTTTAAAATTGAAGGCAAGAAAAATAAATTCAGGTATCATTCAAAGGGATATAATGAGTTCAAAAATGCAAAGAGTAAGGGAAAAATAATTCATTATTTGCCAAATGATCCAAAACAGTTAATTGATGTTGAAGTGCTTTTAGATGATCACTCAGTTGTGAAAGGGAAGGCAGAGAAGGTCTTACAGCAGCAAAAAGAAGGAAGTATAATCCAATTTGAAAGACAATATTTCGCGAGAATAGATTCGAGTGAGAAGGATAAGGTAAGCCTGTGGTATTTACATAAATAATTGGTGGGGCTGAAGCGTAGCGGAACGCCGCACCTCGTGTATCAAATTCACGAAATAATTTGAGCGAAACTATTAAGAGGGGAAAGATATTACCAAAAAGTTGGGGAAGGTGGAATGGGAAAAATCAGTATAGATACTCCGCTCGCAGAGATTCAATTGCGTCGGTATGAAAAGCCAAATCTTACAGGAAGAGATTTAGTGAGAAGAGCTTGTCTATCTATTGGACTTCTGCAACCAGGAGATTCAAGAGATGTGATTGTGGATATTTTCTTAGTACTTTTGAAAGCAAGAACTAGAAAAGAGGAGTTGCATTCTGAGGAAATAAAGAATCATGTGATTGATATGAGAAAGAATGCCTCTCTTCCAATGCTAGGAATTGCAGCATCAAATATTAGAAGGCAGCTTAAGCGGCTAAAAGACCTTCATTTAATAGAAACAAATGCAAATTTGTATAGAATTTCTGAATTTGCATCATTAACAGAGTTATTTGATGAGAAGATAGAAAAGTTTCTTTTAAGAAGTATTGTCTCAAGAACTAAAGAATACTTTAGAGCAGTAGATAATGAGTTTAAGGGTAATTAATAAGAATCCAACGAATAAACATATAATGAGAAGAAATAAAAATAAAAGAATCAAAAAAGATACTTATCTAAAAAATCTAAATAATATCTTCTTCACTTACAACAATAAAGTCTCCTGTTGCAATAACTGCAGAGAAAGGGATAAGTTGATTTCCTTCTTTATCTTTTTCAAGTTCTAATTTATCTGTGTAAGAAGTAGGGTTCTTCAGAACTAGGTGAATCAATTCTCCAGAGCTCACTTCAAAGACAAGATCTCCTACCTCTCCGAATTTTTTCCCCATTTTGGAGACAACTGTCTTACTCATGATTTCGCGAGAATAATTTTTATCTTTTTCCATAGTTCATCCCTCTAATTCTACCTAAATAAGCTTTAATATCAAGAGAAACAAGTCCCATGTAATTATTTAAAGTTTTTGGTGCGAAGATTCTGCTATTCCAGTGGTTAGGTTAAATTGGTGGGGCTTAAGCGTAGCGTAATGCCGCACAACGTTCAAATAGTTATTTTGGTGGCTGAAGATTCTGCTATTCCAGTGGTTATGTCCATCAATTGCCCACCACAACGTTTTTATAAGCCCAAAAGGCCCTTACATTTTATGGCAGAACACAAAAAACTCATAATTATCGGTGCAGGCCCATCTGGCCTCACAGCAGCACTGTATGCAGCAAGGGCAGAATTAAAACCACTTTGTATTGAAG
>CAYTOG010000061.1:0-4652 GCA_964439765.1 uncultured Methanosarcinales archaeon | reverse complement strand
AGGGTCAGCATAAAAATTAATGGCATAATTCTCTGTATCACTCCAGTCTATGTCATAATCTTCAAAACCGGTATCACCAGTATCTCCAGTGTCAACTAAATCTTCTCCTTCTGCAACAGAGACTATAGAAAATAAAACTATTAATAACACACCCAAGAAAAGTAAAAATGTATATCTTCTCACTCTTCCTTCACCTCAATTACAAAAGTCATCCAATTTGCTCCAAGTTCATTTTCAGAATCAACACGAATTATGTGTGTTCCAAGTAAATCTTCAGTTGCAGTAAAATTCATCTCCCCAGTTTCAGAATCAATTACAATAAAGGAATTATCAACAGAATAACTTGTTCCTACAGTTGGGTTTTCCAATTCAACAGTATAGATAAATTCTTCACCAATTAAAACTTCTTGTGTCTCAATTGCAATAAAGAGAGGGAAATCTCCATTATAATCTATATTTACATTAATTATCAATGGATATCCTACAGAAAAGCCATCTTCACTTTCAACATGCACATACAAAAGATAATTATCATTTGGAAATTCATCTCCGTTAAGTTCTAAAATTCCTGTGTCCACATCAATATCAAGTCCATCGGTTTCAGGATCTAATTCGTATAACACCCCTTCAACTGGAAACTTATAATAAGAAATTCTTTCTGTTGTAACATTCCACTCATAAATTTCCGTAGAGCTAAGACTACTTAGTTCTAAAGAAGTTTCTTCATCAAGAAGTTCTAAAACTGCTTCATCTTCGTCAGCATCATCAACATCAAATAATAACGCAAAGTTCAACAAAAGAGGTTCATCCCACAATTCTTCATCATATGAATAACTAACAAATACAACCCCTTCATCTGTTTCAGAGTAACCATAATAGAAATCATAACCACCAAAATAAGAAGCAGAAGATAAGAAACCAACTTGGAAAAATATAGTGTCTTCCTCTTGAGTTTCTAAATAGCTTTCAATTTCATCAATTTTTTCTGGAAGTGAGAATGGATATGTTAAACTAAAACTTTCGAATTCTTGAGAACTCTCTTCAATACTTAGAACAAAACGAAAATCCATATCAACAGTTGTCCAACCATCTAAAAATTGAACTATAACAACAGGAGTTGAACTCTCTATTGTGTAACCAAGGTTAGAAAATGCACTAAAATCATCAACACATTCTTCAAATAATATTGTGGCACCAGAGGAAACTTCAGATTCTATAGTCTCTAATTCTGGATTAAGTAATTCACCTTGATCAAAATAATAAGGTAGTGTTAATAACTCTAAAGAATCTGAATAATAATTCAATTCTCCAAGTTGTTTTATATCATAATATCCTCCTTGTGATAAAGTGACATAAATTGATTCAAGAGTTGCCTCTTCTAAACAACTTTCAACATATTCTTGAACAGAAGTACTTGAGCTAACTTCCCCTAATGTATCATAAGAACTTCCATCAGAAAGAGTAGAAGAACTTGAAAGATAAAAAATTAATGCAAAAACAAAAAGTAATAAAATTCCAAGAATAATAAATACAGTGATTTGCCCCTTCTTGCCAAATTTAGTATTATCTTCTGGAATCCTCACAACAACCACCACAATTATTTCTTTGAATGCTTAAGTAAGATCTCTTTCTCTATTTCACTTCGAACATCTTCATCAGAGACAAATTCTCTATCCCTCTTTCTGTATCTTGCAAACAACTCCCTTATCTTGCCATACACAAATCCAGTATCACCAACAAGTTCTCCCGTGAATCCACTTTCCATTGGAAGATGATAAATCCATTGATTAATGATGCCTTTCATAAAGTAAAAAAAAGGTTTCATTCCCCACCGTGCTTCATAATCAGTATAACTCCAAGCATCGAAAACTATTTCCACATCCCCTTTATCAAAATTAATTTGGCGATTATCAAACTCTTGTACTGTACGTGTAACATTTCTCAAACGGATGACTATTTTTAGAAGCAAAGTAACATATTTTGTTTTATCTTTATATGGTCGTATTTCCAAATAATAATTTTTCCCTGTTTCACTTACTACTTCTTCGCTGCGTTTATCTCTTAAAACATATCCTTTCTCAAGAAGTGCTTGATTAATACTCTCAAACAACTCCTTGACATGAAAAATCCCACTGTAATTAAAAGCTCTATGATTAATAACTAAATTTCTCTCTCCAAAATTTTGGTAATCTGGCATATTTATGGCATCTCCTTAATTCTACGATTAACATCTAGATTTCTGTAAGTATAATTATATGAATTCAAATATACTTTTATTTTTTCATAAACATCTTGAACATCGCTTTCAACCCAAGCTACAGCTTTCTCAAAATGTTCTCGCATTAATAAACGATCAAAAATATATGTGGCCCACCAAGTAAAGATGTTGTTTGACCACCAACCTTTTCTATCAGTTTTCAAATATCCATCAAAAATAATTTTTATTAATCCTTGGTGCATTCGAAGAGTTTTCCCTTCAAACTCAACATCCACTTCTTTTACATTTGAAAGAACTATCTTAATTTTCATTTCTTCTCTATGAAAATCACTCAAGTTTTTCCATGGGGAAAGAACTATGCGAATATGTTTTCCTTGTGGTGTGACTTGTTCTTGGTTCATATCTTCTTGCCAATCCCATCCTTTTTCATAGAACCATTGAACAATTGTAGAGTATAGTTCTTCAACGTTAAATAATCCCTCATAGGAAAATTTCAACTGATCAATAACAATCCTTCTTTCAGTCATTTTTGATCCACCAAATTTGCCTTTTCTTGAATTTCACTCTTCACTTCACTTCTAATCTTACTACTATTTTCCAATGCATTATTCTCTTTTGCAAGTAATTGTTCTTGAATTTTCCGATCGAACTTTGCTTTACCAAAAAAGATCCAATAAAGTGCTAAATTGGCAATCAAGAGTAAAAATAATGGTAATAAGACATTCATGGGAGAACAAGAGAAAATGCGCTTATAAAGTTTACCTGCTTTAGGTGCTTTTATAGTATTAATAACACAAAAAATACATCCAAAGAACTAAATAAATTTACTCCACAGTCACATACAATTTCTTTACACTATCATATTTTGTGCCGCCATTATAGTAAACATAAAGGTTATAGATATAAGTTCCTTTAGCTGCTTCTTCAGGAACTTCAATGTATATAGCTTCACTTTCATATTCATTCTCAACTATTATTATCTCTTCAGTATTGTAAAGGAACCAAGATAAAACTTCATCTTCATCAACGCTTACTTCTTCACTTGTCTCATCAATTAATTTAGAAAATGTGATGTCAAGAGTAAACTCCTCACCATAAATGTCAGAATCAATGTTCAAAATTCCAAGTCCGAATATATGATCTTCTCCCGCTTCAATCTCAACTGTATGAAGTGGAAGGGCTACTTTTTTTCCTTGATCAATTAAAAGTCTTTGAAGTTCAGCCTCGGTTTGTGAATCAAGTTGATCTTTAATTTCTTCAGCACCACTAATGAAACTTTTCATTAAAAGAATTCCACTTGTAAGCATAACCATTCCGATAATAACAATAACAATTGTGTTCATGGCAAGATTAATAGAAGCCCTTTTATCCAAACGTTCCTTATTAAAACCAAGTACCATCCTTAGAGAAATAACTATTTACTGCTTTATATATTTTGCTTAATACTTATGTTAGCTTAAAAGAAACTATCCAAACTTAGATTAACAACATTCTCTTTAGCTTGTTTTTCCTTAAATTTAGAATCAATTTGTACTAATATTTGTTTATCAGAAAGTGTTCTTGTAAAAGGAATTCCTTTTGAAGAAAGTGAACGTAGATGTTCTTGAACGCAAGATTGGCTTAATTTAGAACGTCGTGCAATTTCATGAAAATCTAGAAATCCTTCTGCCATATATAACACAAGAAATACTTGTCGTTCAATGTCATTAAGTGGTTGAATGTTAACAACTTTTTGCTCAGTTTCAATTTGCAGGCCATCTAAACGAGAATTAAGAGTATCAATTTTACTTTCCATTTCTTGGAGATAATCAAACAGTGCCTGGATCTCATTGCTGTTCTCATTTATCGCCGATAAATGCTCTTCAAGAGCTGCCCGAATTGTAGAGAGTTGTGTTTGCATTGCTATCGCTACCAACTTTTGTTTTACTTAAATAACAAGACTTTATGCTTCCCCAAGCACCATTGTTATTTCACTCAAATATCTACCACCTAATGAAATTATATTATTCCTTTAATCTTTAAATAGCTTTCGTTCTCGCAGCATAGTTGTAACAATTAATTATACTTAATTGTAGTAAGAGAAATTTATAAATGAAAAATTATTTTTAAAATGTCACAAAAAAAAGAAAAAACATGTAGTATTATTCTAAACACTCAAGCAATAAATTAATTATTTATATTTAATAACTATATCACTTAAGACCATGGTCATGAAAACATTTTACATATTTTTGATCTGATTTTATTAAGTGATTATCAATCCAATCTTTCATGAAATTTGATATGACAAATGCTGCCTTTATTTCATCTTTTTCTGCTTCCTTAACCATTTTTACAATATTTTGTTTAAATAATTCATGTTGTTTTTTATGCTCATCTGAAAATTTATAATTAAATTTATCAAAATACTTTTCTTCTGTTTTAAAATGATAAA
>CAYTOG010000060.1:0-4728 GCA_964439765.1 uncultured Methanosarcinales archaeon | reverse complement strand
TATTTTTCTTTCTTCTTTTCTTTCTTCTTAGCATCTTGATACTCGCGATTCTCAAAACTAACTCTTGTTCGAAGTGATGCTTTATCAAAAATCATGAGTAATGTTTTATCTTTAAGTACATTAGAATAATTCTGTGGATTTTTCTTTATCTCATCTGCAAGATTAATAATTGCAAGAAGTTCTTCTCTTGTAAAGTTGCTCAAATCAAGTACATCTCTTTTCATTTTGTTTACCTCGTTGTAATAATAATTTGGAATTTAATGTGTTAAATGATAATAACTAATTATTTTAATTTATGAAATGTATATATTATTCAAAAACAATCATTTATATCTTTTTTGAAAGTAATAACCAGATCTGAAGAATTTTCAACTAACTGGTCACCCACACCAAGCATATATAAGTAAATGCCTCTCAAGAAAAAAAGATGTCACCATTCAAACTAAAATCAAAATTCCATCCTGCAGGAGGTCAGCCAGAAGCTATTCAAAAACTGAGCAAAGGCTTCAAAAAACATAATAAGCAAACTCTTCTGGGGATAACTGGTTCAGGAAAAACATTCATCATGGCCCAAATGATTCAAAAATTGGGTAAAGCAACATTAGTTCTTGCACATAACAAAACATTAGCAGCGCAGCTTTACAGTGAATTAAAAGAATTCTTTCCAGAAAACCGTGTTGAATATTTTATTTCCTACTATGATTATTATCAACCAGAAAGTTACATTCCAACCAGTGACACATACATCGAAAAAGATGCGAGTATCAATGAACAAATTGAAAAGATGCGTTTGAGAACTACAGCATCCTTATTAAGCAGAAAAGATGTAATTGTTGTTGCATCTATTTCTTGCATTTATGGTCTTGGAAATCCTGATGATTTCAAAGAACTATCTCTCTCAATAAAAAAAGGTCAAAAAATAACTCGGCACGATATCATAAAACATCTTGTCGCAATGCAATATGATAGAAACCCAAGTAGCCTTGAATCTGGACAATTTCGTATAAAAGGTGACACCCTTGATATTTATCCACCATATGATGATAATTACATTAGAGTTGAACTTTGGGATGGCGAAATTGAAAAAATCAGTGAACGTCACAAAGTAACAGCAGAACAAATTGCAGAGATTAAAGAATTCACAATTTATCCAGCTAAACAATTCGTAGTTCCAGAAGAAAAAACAAGAAAAGCAATTCAAAACATCAAAGATGAACTTAAAGTAAGACTTCCAGAGTTGCAGGAACTCGAAGCCCAGAGATTAAAACAACGTGTCAAATACGATGTTGAAATGATGGAGGAACTTGGATATTGTTCAGGAATTGAAAATTACTCTAGACATTTTGAAGGACGAAAGGAAGGTCAACCACCAAATACACTCCTTAATTATTTCCCAGACGATTTCCTTTTAATTATTGATGAATCCCATCAAACTATTCCACAAAGTCATGCAATGTATAAAGGTGATTATGCAAGGAAAAAGAATTTAATTGATTTTGGCTTCAGACTTCCAAGTGCATTTGATAACCGCCCACTAAAATTCAATGAGTTTGAAAAATTCTTCAAGAACGTTATGTTCGTATCAGCAACACCTGCGCAGTATGAATTGGAAACGTCTGGACAAGTTGTAGAGCTCGTTATAAGACCAACTGGCCTTTTGGATCCAACAATTGATGTGAGACCAATTGATGGACAAATAAAAGATCTCATTAAAGAGATTAAAGATACCACTAAAAGAGGTGATCGAACACTTGTTACAACGCTTACCAAACGCATGGCAGAAGACTTAACTGACTATCTTGCAAGAGCAGGAATTAATGTAAGGTACATGCACTCGGACATTCAAAGTTTGGATAGAATTGAACTTGTTCGTGCATTGCGTGCTGGAGAATTTGATTGCCTTATTGGAATTAACCTATTAAGAGAAGGTCTTGATATTCCTGAAGTTTCTCTTGTCGCAATTCTTGATGCTGACAAAGAAGGGTTCCTTAGAAACCAGAGAAGTTTGATTCAAACAATAGGTAGAGCTTCTCGTAATGAAAATGGAAGAGTGATTTTGTACGCAGATAAGATCACAGAATCTATTAGAAATTCTGTTGCAATAACAAAACAGCGCAGGCGTAAACAAGAATTATTCAATAAAGAGCATGGTATAACTCCAACAACTATCAAGAAAGAAGTGGAAGATAAAACAAGAGAAGTAAGTGGAATTAAACATTTAGCAAAATCACAACTTGAAAAACAAATGATCAAAATTGAGTCTGATATGAAACTAGCAGCAGATAATTTAGATTTCGAGAAAGCAATTAATCTTAGAAACGTTCTGAAGAGTATGGAAAAAGAGTTGCAAATGAAAGATGAGAATCGCGAGTATCAAGATGCTAAGAAGAAAGAAAAGAAGAAAGAAAAATAACCTAACCATCTCGTTGCCAAGACACTTGGTTCCATGCTCTCTCATGGAAATAATACACTGCCATTCCAGTAAGATTCATTGCAACAGTAAACAAAATGCTTTGTGTAACACTTCCCAAGAAAAAATATGAAACAAGCAGAGTTACAAGAATTGCAACAAGGCGAAAAGTAATTGATTTGAAAACACTTCGAAAATGAGACTCATCCATGTAAAAAAGAAAGTTCTTTGCCTATTTAAATGTTTCATTTAAAGAAACTACCCCAGAATACCAAAAACAGAGCAATTTCTGCTCTTTTTCATAATACAACTAACTTCTAACATTCCATTTTAACAAATTGTGCATTAAAAAAGAAACAACGTTAGTGCCTGAAAATAGATATTTTCAGAAACCCTTTAAACCCTAAACAATTTCCTTCATCTTGATACAAATGAAACTTGATGCAATTATTGTCCTTGGAGCAGGGATGACTAACAATCAAAATCTTCCAAGAGAAGCTAAAGAACGTTTAAACAAAGCTATTGAAATATTCGATGAGCATACAGTAAGTTATATTATTCTTAGTGGAAAATACAGTTACAAATTTGCAACTAAACCAAAAACAACTGAAGCAGAACTTATGAAACTTTATCTTAGATCCCGTGGAATTCCAGCACACAAAATAATCAAAGAAGAACATTCCAAAGATACATTTGGTAACGCATACTTCACAAAACAATATGTGATCGATGCAAAGGGTTTAGAGAATATCGCAATTGTCACAAGTGACTATCATATCCCAAAGGCAGCATTCCTTTTCCGCAAAGTTTATGGTCACGAGTATGTGTTGCACTTTATTGGAACCCCAAGTTTTCACGCAAAAGAAAAAATGCGTAAGTTAAAGTTGAGAGAACAAATGGTTTTAATGATTCTCAAACGTTATCTTTCACATATCAAACCAGGACATATGCGTGACCTCAGAAGATTTCTCTACAGCAAACATCCCGTCTACAAAGGCAAAGTAGGACCTCTCTTCAATCTATTTGTGAAAACAATTAAAGCGTTAGAACCAAAGAGAAAGGAATGAATAAGTTCTAACACTTAAATTATCGTTTCATTTCAATACTAAATGTTTCATGTGAACCATAAGTATATTTTACCTGAACCTCAACTTCACTAAGATTATCTCCAATAAGTCTTGCTTGTAATTGCGCAATTGGCCACACTGATTCTCCATTTAATAATCGTAATAACCTTGAATCTTCTTCATCAAAATGTAAATCACTCCCAGCCATTCTCTGACAAAACCAATCATATTCCCTTCCCCCAGAAGGTCTAGCTTCAAAACCGTAACCAGTAAAAAATCGACAACCGATTTCTCCAGTTCCATAAGAATTCATCCTTGGTGCAACATTTGAAGAAATCTCTTCAAGAAGTGGCCTAAGTTCTGGATCAAAATGTCCAAGCCCTAAATGGCCTGGCCTATAAAATAAACCACCAATACAAGGAAGAATACCTTGTGTTAATATTGGCGTGCTATCAGTAACTGTTGCAAAGTAACCTGCAAAGTGATCATCAAGGTTAACTTTGATAGATTCAAAATATCTTATTACTTCTGGAGGTAATGTTTGTGGTCTAACTTCTATTTGTTTCATTTTCAACTGTTAACACCCAAGAAACCGCTTTAGAAACAAAATAATCTTCATTTTTTATAAATACTTTGAAAATTAGAAAAAAGAAAAGAAAAAAAGAAAATTTATTTTTTATTTGAAAATATTTTCATACAATCAAACAAACAACACATACAATGCCCAAACTGACAGTACTGTCCAAATTGCCCAGATAAGCCATGTTTTTCCAGTATCTTTAAACACTTCTTTTACAAAGAGTTGGTATACTTTTGGGTATTGCACAAGCATTAATGCAAGGAGCATATATCCAAGTAAAATTACTGGTAATGCTTGAGTTATGGTAAAAGCACTAAACACAAAATATGCTATTACAACAAGAAGTATGATTACATACCAAAGCATAAATGTGCCTTTTTTTGCTATTGCATTTCCCCAATCTTTAAGGAATTTTGGTTTTACAAGAAATACTAATAATTTTAATAGCACAGCAACTGCAGCTATTAATGAAATAATTTCCAACGCATTCATTTTATTACACCTCTTTTTTGTTACAAAATGTTACATGAATCTTTTGATTCAAAAACATCTTTAAATTACTATTATTAACATAGATGTTAATATATTTTATAAAATATACTTTAAATTCTGTTTATTTAACAAATATATTCCAAGTAACTTTTATATACTTTTTTTTTGTTTAGGTCATT
>CAYTOG010000059.1:0-4938 GCA_964439765.1 uncultured Methanosarcinales archaeon | reverse complement strand
TGTAAATCTGCTAGCAAGAGTTTCACTTTGAACCCTGCTTTGATGAAATCTGCTAATTTAAGTACCCACACAAAATATCCAATGTGTGGTCTTCCAGTTATTGCTGTACCAAGATATACTGAAGGTGTTTTCTTTGTTTCCAGTAGTGTTTTTAATTCTTCTTCAGTCACAATTTCCTGACAATTGCGCTTAATTAGTTCTATTTTCTCATCTATTTTCATCTTAGAGACCATAGTTGAGTCATATTATAAAAAAGTTGAGTTTAGTAAAGTATAAATAAGAGCCATGGGTTTTGCACTCTATGGCAGACATTAAATACATTCTTTGTGATTTTTGGGGCACTGTAGCACAAATAGGTGTATATAGTCCCGTGAAAAAGATTCGTCACACTCTTGGATTACACAATGTAGAATTTGGGGAATATGTAAATAGGATGCAAAAAGTTCTTTTGGGTCAAGAGTACCCAAATATGCGGGAAGCGTTTGAAGCTGTGGCTAAAGAATTTGATGTTAGTATCTCAGAAGAACAACTTGATGAACTTGTTGGTATGTGGAATAAATCATGGATCATGGCAAAACCACTTCCCTACATCAAAGAAACATTTGGAAGATTGTCTGATAAATACACATTTGTTCTTGTTGCAAACACAGACTCCAAATCTATTGAAAACTGTCTTGATAAATTTGGTTGGAAAGATTTGTTCGCTCGCACATTTTATTCGTGTGATGTTGGAGCCATTAAAACAGAACCTGCATTCTTAGAACATGTGCTATCCGAACTTGGCGCAACCGCCTCTGAATGTGTTTTCTTAGGCGATGGTGTAAACTCAGACATGAAACCTGCAGAAGATTCTGGGATGATTGGAATCTTAATTGATAGGCGAGATCGTCAAGAGTATTCACCAAAGATTAGACGCATTGAAGGATTAGGTCTTGCTATTGAGAAGTTGAGTTAGTTATTTTTCTCTTTCTTTATTTTTATGTGTATGAACAGAATATTTTAAGTAGGGTGTTTACTTTTTCTTCTTCATGGCAAAAGTTACATTCCTTGGGACAACTTGTATGCAACCAACTAAGAATCGCAATCACACAGGGATTCACATCTCTTATGATGGATTAAACATATTGTTTGATTGTGGTGAAGGAATTCAACGCCAGATGCGCACCTGTAAATTGAAACCATCCAAAATCACACATATCTTTCTAACACATTGGCATGGAGATCATGTTCTTGGTATTCCTGGAATTCTTTCCAGCATGGGCACTGACCAAGTACAACATACTGTCCAAATTTATGGGCCCAAAGGTACACGAAAACATTTTTCCAACTTGAAAAAAGTGTTTCCAAGTATGAACGCTGTAAAACACAAGGTTCATGAAATTGCACACACTGGTGCCGTTCTTGATTCCGAAGATTTTGTTGTTGTTAGTGATATTCTATCTCACAGTGTGCCTTGTCTTGGGTTTGCTTTTGAAATAAAAGATAAGTTGCGCATTGATATGAAAAAAGCAAAGAAGGCAGGTCTTTCGGAGGGACCAATTTTATCTAAAATTCAATCAGGAAAAAATGTGCGTGTTAAAGGGAAACTGGTGAAAGCTAAAGACGTTACATTCATTGTTCCTGGAAAGAAAATTTCTTACGTTGCTGATACGCGCCCTTGCCCTGGCGCTAGACGTTTAGCAAAGAATGCAGATGCTTTGATAATTGAAAGTACATTTTTATTTGCTGATAAAAAACATGCTCTTAAGTATGATCACATGACTGCTCGTGAGAGCGCCGAATTGGCTGTTCGTTGTGGCGTAAAAAAAGTATATTTAACACATCCCTCTCTTCGTTACAAAGACGCTAAAGTTCTGCTTCGCGAGGCTAAAAAGTATCATAAGAAAACAGTTATGGCTGAAGATTTTATGACGTTTGAAGTTTGATTGATTTTTGTACTTGCCACTGGTCAAGTGCGGCGAGATATTAAATAGCAAGAAAGCATATTCTGCTATATGGCTCGCCGGCGAATTAACAGAAAAGCAAAAGGAATTAATGCTGAGCGTGAATTAATTCATCTTTTTCATTCTTTGGGATGGAGTGCTGTTCGAATAGCTGGAAGTGGATCTACTCGTTACCCTGCACCAGATGTTCTTTGTGGCAATGGCTTTCGCAGAATTGCAATTGAAGCAAAAACTGTTTCTTCTTCTCGGAAATATTTTTCTCATGAAGATTTGAATCAATTATATGAGTTTTCTCGCACCTTTGGTTGTGAGAGTTGGCTTGCTGTGAAATTTTCTGAAATGGACTGGGTATTCTTTAACCCAGAGGATCTTCTAGAAACAAAAACTGCATTTGTTGCAACAGTGGAACTTGCGCAGCGCTCAGGACTTAGTGCCCATGAGTTGTTTGAAATTTCTTTGTAATGAATTTGTGAATGGAATATTTAGTTATTAGTGTAATTTGTAGATAAATTTCTGGGCTTCTACAACCAGTAGAATAGATTGTCGAAACATTTAAAAGCGTCATCACTTGAAGTAGATACTGGGGAAGTCATATGGCAGTTAGATTTACATCAAAAAAGGTAGAAGAAGTGATTACACGTATTCTGCATGAAAATGGCCTTTCTCTTCTTAAAGTTCTAAAAGGCAAAGAAAATGTGTCAGAATTTGATATTGCCAAAAAAATGAAGAAAGATATCAAAGTTGTGCGCCGCATGCTTTACTTACTTTATAACAACAATTTAGTTACTTTCACCAGAAAAAAAGACAAACAAAAAGGATGGTATGTATATTATTGGACCATTGATTTGTCTCGAGTTAAGTTTAATTATATCAAAGAGAAAAGAGAAACCCTTCTTCGTTTAAAAGAAACATTAGAAAGGGAACAAAAAGAACTCTTTTTTGTTTCTCCTGACGGATCTGTGCGTCTTAATTTTGATGACGCCATGGAATTTGATTTTCATTGCCCTGAAACAGGAGAATTAATGCAACAAGATGATAACAGTAGTAGGGTTAAACATTTGCAGAAGCGAATTTTGGAAATTACTCAAGAGATCTCTGAGTGGGAGAAAGCTGAATCTGAGCGCATTAAAATTGTTAGCAAGAAAGTAGAAGAAGAATTGAAAAAAGAAGAAGAGATCGCTCTGGCTAAGAAAAAAGCTGCTCTAAAGAAGAAGAAAGCATTGAAGAAAAAAACTTTGAAAAAGAAAACTGCAAAGAAAAAGAAAGCGGTTAAGAAAAAAGTTGTCAAAAAGAAAGCTGTCAAAAGTAAAAAGAAAGCAGTAAAGTCTAAGAAAAAGAAAATTGTCAAAAAGAAGGCAGCCCCTAAGAAGAAAAAGGCTGTTAAGAAAAAAGTTGTCAAAAAGAAAGCTGTCAAAAGTAAAAAGAAAACTGCAAAAAAATCAACTCCTAAGAAAAAGAAAGCTGCTAAAAAAACTCAAAAAAAGAAAGTTGCTAAGAAAATGCGTGGAAACAAAAAAGTTTCCAGCACCAGAAAGGAAACTTCTAAGAAAAAAGTTAAGAAAAAAGTAAAAAAATAAATAAATTATCTTCTTCGTTTTCGTCTAGCTGGTTTTCGTTTAGCTGGAGCACGTCTTTTTGTTGTTCTTCTTCTTGAAACTGCTTTAAGAATTTTCTTTTCATCAGATAAGACATGTTTTGCCATTCCCTGAATATGCATCTCCATATTTGCAACCCTACGCTCAAGTAAAATTAACACACGTAGAGAATATACGATTGCAGCCAATGTACCTATAATAATTGCTAAAATCACTTCAGACATTGATAATACTGACATTTAATCACCTCTTGTTTTGATTATATTTTATTTCTTATATGACCCTTTGAAGATATTTAAACCTTTGGTTGAATTGGCTCAATATTTTTGTGTTATTTTTGTTCTTTTTCAAACGCTTTTTGTAAATTTTCTTTTCTGCGCTTTCTCCTTCCTAGTTTTCTTGTATGTCTTCTTACTAAATGCTGTAATTTTCTCATACTTGATTTCTTGGAGATTATTATCTCCTTTTTTGGTAAGTAACTTCCAAATGATTTTTCTAACTCAAATATTGCGTGTTGTTTTTTGTGATGGCGCACATGGCGCAGTGGTTGAAATATAGGGAGTTGTGGTGAAGGTAAGTTTTTTGGTCTTGTTCTCTTTGGAGAAATCTCTTCTTCTTTTTTCTTCTTTCGTTTCTTTATTTTACTTACTTTCTCATATTCTTTGAGAATTGTGTGGCGATGTTCATAAAAAAAGATAAAAATTAATACTATAATGAACAGTAGAAAGAACGGCGCTAATATTGAAGCTATTTTTGATTGAATGCTTTGCTCTGATTCCCCATTTACTGTTTCTTCAGAACCTGTTGTACTTTCTTCTGATTCTTCAGTGCTTACAGATTGAATATTCTCACTGTAGAACTCAATATCAAATTCTTCAAGTTCTGTTGTTATAGGGTACTCCTCTGCTAAGCAAGACTCTGAACAACTAGTTTCTGTTAAGCTTTGGTCCCAATTCAAATTTTCAGCTCCCGCATTCCTTGCTGCAATATGACATTGCCATTTATTCTCTTCTACTTGACAACCGATATCATTATCCTCAGACCAATACCTACAACATCCTTCACTTTCACACCATAACTCTTCTTCACCAGCTGGAACTTCCCCACTTTCACAAAGACCAGCCAATGTGTATTCACAAGAACTCTGACACAGAATTTCTTCACACTCTTCAAAATAGACACATCTCTCTTCTTCAGCAAATGTGTTTTTTAATTCACAGTTGTCAAACAATGAGCATTCGAAATCTGCTGTTTCTTCATCAACTTCTGTGCAATAGTATTCGCTTTCTCTTTCTAAGAAGCACCCAGTGTCTGCTACTGCTATAGTTACTAATAAAGAAGTGATTAGTAGTGCTATGAATAATTGTATCCATCTCCTCATGTGTTTAAGGAAGTTATAT
>CAYTOG010000058.1:0-4977 GCA_964439765.1 uncultured Methanosarcinales archaeon | reverse complement strand
GTTATTGAGCAAATAAGATTCTTCTTGCATTGAAAAAAGGATAAGAAAATGGTTATTTATGTTGACAATCTAGGAACTAAAACAATTGATCTTTCTCCACATAGTTATGAACCGTTTGATCCAAATAAAATTAACTTTCCGGAAGTAAATTATCCTGACTCATACTTCCCTGAAAAAATTGAACAAGAAAAATACAGACCTCGTTTTTTTGGAACTAACGACTACAGAAAGAGTAGCAGAAAGTGTATTTTTCCCATATGGAAGAATGCAAAAACCAGCATATTCATCTAATTCACCTCCTGCTGTTAAAGATCGAAGACCAAAAAAATTAAGCTGGATTTCAGTTATTTTTCAACATTTGACTATGTAATCTTATTTTGTTAATTATTTGTTACTCTTGAGAGACAACATAACCAAAACATTTATATACTTCCTTTATTTTGAAAAGTTAAAAGATTAATGAGGTATTTTTTACAATGACCAGAGAAGATAAAAGTAAAGCACCAGAAGGATGGAATATTGTTCCAGAACCAAGTCAGGGCGTTGATGAACAAGACCCTTTGCCAGAACCAAGGATTGTTAATTCTAGTTCTAATTATTCTTGGGAAAACGAAGATACTGATCTTTCAATTTACTCTGCTGAGGGATTAGATAAACCCGATGTCCGTCTTTCTCAACCAAGTGACACTACTTATTCATTGCCTCCAGCTCCTAGAATTGGCTATGTTTCTGATTCTACAAGAGGAGGAAAACTAGATCAAAGTAGAACTTCCACCTCTGTTCCTGTAATTGCTGAACCTAATTTAGAAGGAAGACTTCATACTGAAAGGAGTAGAACACCAGCTGGTTTCATTAGACCACCAGTTCCAAGTACACGACGGCCATGGGGAACTTATATTACACTTTTAGTTGCTGCCCTAGGACTTGGAACTCTCGCACTTGAAATGTCTGATATAACCCTAACAAACCCTATTGAAAAAGCTTTGGATGGCTCTTACACACAAATAAATGAAGATAGTCAACCATATAAATAATTAACCAAGTAAATTCTTTCTTACTTTATTTTTCTTCTTTTTCAAAACATTTTTAACCAACTCGTGTTCGCGTTTATATTGAATGGTTCTAAAATTAGTTACTGTTGTTGGGAAACCTGGGTGTGGAATGACAACTGCCGCTAAACAAATTGCTCAAAAGTTTGGTTGCACTTATGTTTCAGCAAGAGAATTACTCTCAAGATCACTTGGTAAAAATCTTTGCAGAGAAGATTATATGGCACAAGGTGTCAAACTTGGCCCACAAGGAAAAATAAAATTGTTTTATTCTGAACTACCAAAAACTGGAAGAGCCGTTCTTAATCGAGCAATAACCACAGATGAAATACAAGAACTAAAACAGCGAGGAAGTTTCATTCTTTTTTGTGATACACCAAAAGATGTTTGTGTCCAACGTATATTGATGTGTCAAGATAGTATTAACACACTACGTTCCTCTGAAGATATCCTTGCAAGAGCAGAAGAGATCTATGACAAAGACTTAACTGATTTGGAATCTATTCACAAAATTGCAAATTACCAACTTGATACTGACAGGAAATTTGCAAATACAGATACATCACTTTTCATTGCGTTAGATAAATATTTTAGAGAAGAATAAATTTAAAATTTTTTAGTTGATTTCTAAGTAGTTTTTTAAAACAGAACTACTTTTTACTTTTCATATCCAGAGTCGAACTACCTGTGTGATGACCATGATCATGGGTGTTATGCTCTGGATTCATTATTATTTCTTTTCGACACCCAAGAAGTTATAATGAACTAGCAAATTTTTTTCTGAGAAACTGAGGATTTTTAAACAATTCCTGATATGTTTTCATCCTTGCTCTTGCCTCTTCTTGCTGAATCTCTGGAGGAATTGCAATGTATAATCTTACATCTTCAGGATCTGCACTTGCAATACGAAATTCATATTCATTGCCAAGGAACGGAACAGGCAAAGGATCATTTATTCTTGCCCTTGCTATTGCAAGACCATACCTATCTCCTCGAAAACCTTTTTGTCCCATGACATCTGCATATTCAAAATTATATCCCTCCCCAGATAGATCAGTCCCCATTATAAAACAAGAAAAATTAGATTCGCCAGGAACATTCTTTTCTTTTCCTTTAATACCCTCTTCCATTATTTTTTGCACCAAGTTTACTCTTATTGGGGCCCAGAAATTTCTAATTCCATGAATAAAACTCATCTCTTGTAAAGAAAATCTTCCCTCTTCTTCCGTTATCAGGACTCGAGGAGCATACACTCCTCCCTCAGACAAAAATATGCACACACTTTCTGTCTCTTCACAATACTCTCCTTCAGCAAGTAATACTTCTGCACGAGCTAATTGGTCTCTCCCATTTACGTACTGACTAAGAAATGTTCTTAATTGATCTTTGTTATCAAAAAATTCAAACATCTTTTTTCTGAGAACTCATTATTTAAATATATTTTGCTCTTCATTTCACACTCACGTGCACATTATCTTTTATGTAAAATCTCCAAAGCAATTCCTTGCCTTCTTTTATGCCAATTCTGCTGCTAGACACAATGCTGCTTTTTGGAACCTCTGGCGCATCAAAAAAATTAATCTCTTCACCAACTACTTTGTTGTTGTTCTTCTTTGAAATATCAAATGCAGAACATAATTTTCCTGGCCCACTACAAAGTTCCTTCAGCTTTATTGCATCAGGATTCTTTCGTTTCTTTGCTCTTCGCTCTTTCATATACTCAATACCATTAGTTGGTTCAATCCCCCTTATAAGAACGGCTCCAACATCATTTTCATTGCTTGTGATATTCAAACAGTGATACATCCCATAAATAACATAAACATAGATATGGCCATGCGTGTCAAGCATTATTTGACTGCGTGGTGTAATTTTGTATGCATGACTTGCAGGATCTCTTTTGTATGCTTCAGTTTCTACTATAATTCCCTCACAGTTTCCATATTTGATTTTTTTGCCAAGTAGTTTTTTTGCTAGTTGAACTGCATCTTTAGAGAAAAAAGATTGGAGGAGTTTTTTTGGCATTTTAAGTACTCAAGAATATATTGGTTTAAATACTATTTGCTTTGCTAAGAGAAAATAATGCAATTACAATTAGATCCAGACATTTCTTCTAAATTAATTGAAGCTGAACAGTGTTTACCAACAGATCTTGATCGCGCAGAACAACTTTACACAGAAATTATTAGCCAAGAAAATTTACCCACAGGAAATCTAGATAATACTTGCCTTGGAACCATCTTTGCACTTGAAAATCGTGCAAGAATATTTGTTCACCAAGAACGAATTGATGATGCTAGGCGAGATCTTGAACAAGTCCTTTGTGTAACAGAAGAATTTCATGAAGTTCATAGCAGAGAAGACCTTGCACGATTAAATAAACGAAGTGAATCCGCACAATTACTTGGTTTATTATTTCAATATAAACTTCATGATCCTGCGAAAGCACTATCTGCTTATAATGTTGGACTTGCTACAAGAGAAGCAGAATTAGAGGCAATAACAAGATTAGGTGAATCTTTTGTTTCCCATGATTTTTATGTAGATTTACAAGTAGGATATGGGGGATTATTTCAAGGAAGTGCCGAAATGCTTTTTGCTCTTGGTAGTTATAAATCAGCAATTGTTGCATCTAGTTCAGGGATTTCTTATATACAAGAAATTTGGAGAACAGAAGTCCCTGTCATGGACCCTTCCATGGCTGAATTTTCTCCACTCCGATCACATCCAATATTACAAAATGCAATGCGCCAATTGCATCTCTGTCGTGGTGTTTCAAGATTACAGTTAGATGAACCAGAACGTGACCTCCAAGAAGCATATGATGATTTTACAACAGCAAGTGGTTTTCTTGGACATTTTAACGCCGCACAGATTTGTGTTGAACGCGATGATTCTACTGGCGCTGAAAGGCATTACGCTGTTGCCTTATCACAGTTTTCTGATGATGCACCAAACAAGGTAGCACTTTCTTCAACAGTAGAAGCGTTAGCATATATCCGTGGTCAAGAGATGGAATTTGTTATGGCAGAATACGGCATTGATCTTTCTATTCAAAATTAATTTTTAACAAATAAAAAATTTAAATAAATAATAATTAAAAGAAAACTATTTTACCCTCGCTTAAAGCCTGCTGATAAATCAATTAAATCAACATGTCCTAAGAACACTGCTCTGCAACAATAACGCCCAATACTTAAAGAATCCAAAATGTCTTTAGCTTTCTCGCCTTTCTCAATTCTCTCAGTGTACTCTTCCCAGAACTGACCGATTGGCTTGCCACAGGAAAAACATCGAATTGGTATAATCATTTTGTCATTGCCTCAGTATTTGAATTTTATTATTTCATTTAACGATAAGATTTTTGTCTCTTCGCACGTGCTTTTGAATCATTTGGTTTACATACTTCTTTTTGACGCACATCAGCTACAAGAAGTAATCTGTCATACGCAGTGAAAGTCTTTTTTAATGTTTCATCATGCTTTACAAGTGCTCTTGCGATTGCAAGTCTTATTGCGTCTGCTTGACCACTTGATCCGCCACCATTAACATTAACTGAACAATCTACTTTCTTTGAAACATCTCCAGCTAAAACCAGCGGTTCAATAATGCGAAGACGCATCATCTTTGTTCCAAAGTTATCAAGTGATTGACCATTAATTTTGATATTTCCACTTCCTTCTTGCAATGTAGCCCTTGCTACTGCTTGCTTACGCTTTCCGCCTGTGTGAATAATAGATTTCTTTTTCATTCTTTGCCACCGAGATCTTTCATTAATTCTTGGATTGTAATATATTTTGAGTTTGGAAGTTTTTTCATATCAGCATCTGCTAACTTAATTGTTTCTTTCCCTTCAAATTCTTTAGGTACACCAATGTGACACATTACTCGTTTAAACGCTTCTCGACCACGAGTTTTTGTCCAAGGA
>CAYTOG010000057.1:0-5008 GCA_964439765.1 uncultured Methanosarcinales archaeon | reverse complement strand
AGGATTGTACAAATATTCATCACGCCATGAACCAGTGTTTAAAATACGTTTTCCATCATAATCAAATTTACGATTAACATGGTTTATTGAACTAACTCCTCCCCTAGGTGGGAGGTATAATATTCCTAAAGAAGAAAGTTTTTCACTTAACTCATAATCAAATCCAGTCATTGATTGTCCCTCTCCAGAACGTCTTATTGGTACTTTATTCAAAACAAATATTGGGTGAATGTTTTCTTCTGGAACACCGTTATCCTCAAAGTATTTCTTTATCTTAGAAAAACCTCTCAGCGCAATATCTACTACATTATGGTCTGGAGTCGCAACTAATAAAGGAAATAATCTCACATCTCCACCTAATGCTTCAATAATTGGTGTTAATGTATAATCAAAGATCATGCCAGGATGAGGGATTGGTGGAAGATCAACTGCTAAGAAATCATCACCGGCCATTCCTTCTTTTAGAATTTTTTCAAGTTCATCTTTTCTTTCTGGATGTTCATACAACATTCCTGCAGGGAAAACAGAGACATTAGCTCTTGCTTCAGCCACATCTAGTAGTAAACTACCTAAAACATCTGAAAAGAAATATTGATTTGGTTTTGAAAGAACAACATTTGATGCTCTAAGATCATATTCTTCAAGAGCTAGACAAGCTAAATCTCTTCTTAATAAGGTTCCTGCTAATGAAGCTTGATCATCAAAATCAATAATACCTAAGGCATGGCGTTGTGCTAAAGTTACACAAAGATCAGTTAATACTGATGTTTTTCCAACTCCACCTTTATTATTAACAGGGAAGAGAATATTTTTTGTCATTTAATGCTTAAAAAGTGGGATATTAATAAATGTTCGTGTTAGTTACTATTTGGGGGGAGTGGTTTGTGGGGTGTAGAGGGTAGGTGTGTAAAATTTAAATGAAATCAACATTTAAATACATGGCTTACTTTTCTTTATTTTATAGAATTAATTCATTAATATGGGTGGTAAAATGAAAAAAGATAAAAAGAAAAAAAATGTAACTGTAGGTTTAATCTTCAGTTGGATATTTGGTGTTATGTTTATGTTATCTGGGTTAGGATTATTGATGATTAGTTCTTACATTAGTGGTATATTAGTAATGATTGGATCTGCAGTGATTATCCCTTATTCTAGGAAGATGATTTCTAATAAGTTAAACATGGAATTTTCAAAAGGAATTATCATTCTAATAGCAATAGTTGTATTTGTAATATTTACAATTGCAGTACCAAATGAAAATTCTGACGTTGAACAAGAAGTTGTTGAAGAACAGACCACTGATGAAAACGATTTAGATGTTGAAGAAGTTGTAGTCGAAGAAACTGAAGAAGAGGAACAAATATATTCTCTTGGGGAAGTTGTAGAGACAAATTATTTTGAATGGAAATTTCTTGGTTATTACACAACTGATGCAATTGGAGAAGAAATTTTTGGGACGTTTTATGGTGAAGAAGCAGGTGGCGAATTTATAGTAATTAGTGTTGAAGTAGAAAATATCGATGATTCTGCTCATTATATTTCAAGTTCTGATCTAAAAATAATTGATGAAGAAGGGAGAGAATTTTCTTCTAATACTATGGCTGCAATTTATCTTGAAAATGAGGATAATTTGAATTTTGAACAAATAAATCCAGGTATTATTAAAGATGGAAAAGTTGTTTTTGATGTTCCTATTGGTTTAGAAAATCTTCAATTAAGAATTTCGAATGGATTATTTGATGGATATTCTTATGTTGCCTTGGAATAAAGAATTATTAATTTTTTTTTCTTTTAAATTCTATGTATTTTAGGTTTCATCTTGCTAATTCACTCACTGTTGACAAACCAGTTGTTGTTTTAAATTTCATATTATGTTTAAAATTTTTCATAGAATCTGAAGCATCTAAATTTTGCAAATTGATCAATTCTAATGTCTTCTTTGGAATCATTACAGACAAAAGAATTGAATCTTCAAGATGCCCAGTAGTAGAATTTACAACAGGTGCTCTTACATTAATGACTACTGATTCAATTGGAAGAATTGCATACACATCTCTTGCAATACGTAAGGAAACACTGCAAATAAAATCTTGATAAATCTTATTAAACTGACCTTTAGGTAATTCTGTTACAGATAATTTTCCACTTCTTAGAACTTTCTTTCTCTTTGTCGGTACAATCTCATCTCCCAAAGTGAATATGTTACATGAGATTTGATTTAGGTTTAATATTTCGAATTCAAGTTTCTTTACTCCAAACACCACTTGTAAAAAATCTTTAAGAACTGTAAGATAAGCTTCTTTGTTATTTTTCAATACTTCTTCTGCCAATTTTTTTATTTGTAAATAGTTCTTTTTTTCTTTCTGAAATTTCTTGATTAGTTCTAAATGGTCTTTATGATCTTTTTCAATTGCATATTTTATTTGATCCCTTAATTTTTGTTTCTTCTTTTCAGATAATCTAAACACTTTATCAATAAAAGAAGGAGAAAAATTCTTTAATTGTTTTCTTGCTTCATCTTCACTCTTTGATAGTTTCTTTGGTTCTAATGGTCCCTTTGAAAATGCAAGATCTTTCCAATTCTTTCTTTTTAGTCCACCTGTATGAAGAGATTGAATTTTATTCAAATAATTTTCATAATCTGTTGTCTGTTGAGTAGAATCTTCAAAAATTTGTTGTTTCAGTTCTAGTTTTCTCTGTTTTTCTTGTTCTCTTTGAACTCTTTTTATGGAAGCATTAACGCTCCTTACAGTTCCTTTCCAACCCATATTAATCAAAAACGCAATTGAATATATAAATTATTTTATCATATTCTCGCTTATCAAACTCTATCTATTACTAAATAATTATAACCTCAAAATACTCCTAAACACTTTTAAATTACTACTCTAAAATGACTCTATGGTTAATGCATTCGGTCACAACATACCTGAAATGAAAGTAATTTTAGCTGATAGAGAAGTAGAAGCTACTATCACTTCAATGCTAGGTGACGTTCTAAAGAATCTTGGAATACCAGAATCAAACGCAGCAAGAGTAATCAGTGAAACATTAAGGCATGCAAGAGACTACAGATCAATTACTGATTATGAAAGAGAAGTACATGCAGTTTTAGATAGAGAAGGATTAACAACGGCCTTTCCTCAAAAATTATTTGAGAGAACAGAATTAATGTATGAACAATTAAAACCACACTTGTTACCAGGTTCAGTTCTTGATCTTGGATGTGGGGATGGAAATGTTGGAAGGTTAGCAGCAAATGAAGGATACGATGTAACACTTGCAGATGTCTTTACTCATCCAAACATTGAGCAAACGGGTTTACCTTTCAAATTATTCAAACAAGGAGAACGAACACCTTTTGCAGATGACCAATTTGATAACACCTTAAGTTTATATGTTTATCATCATAGTGATGATCCTATTGGAAGTTTACTTGAAGCAAAAAGAGTGACAAGACCTGGTGGTAGAATTATTGTCATGGAATCTGTGTATGGGATAGGTGGTATACAATTACCTTTGGAAGAATATAAAAAAGCAAGGGTGTTTACTCGTCTTCCTACTAGTGAACAACAACGGATGTCAAATATTTTCTTTGATCATTTTTGGAATCGTGTATTGATGTATAGTGATGATCCTGATAAAAAAATAAATGTTCCATTCAATTTCAACACGCCAAGGGGTTGGAGTAATATATTTTACAGAAATAGACTTGTTAAAGAAGAAGTAATTCACTTAGGAATAGATCAACCAACTGTTCCAGAATATCACACGCTTCATGTGCTTCGTGTGAGATGAGAACCAACCACTCAAAAACCTTTAAATAAACCTTCTCTAAACACCATACCATGAAGATAGCAATCATATCAGACATACACGAGAACTTTCATAACCTTCTCTTAGCTTTAAAGAAAATCAAAGAACTAGAAGCAGAGAAAATAATCTGCCTTGGAGACCTTATGAACAACGGCATTGCAAAGGTTCTTTCAGCTTCAGAGATTCCAGTATTTACCATTTGGGGTAATAACGATGGAGACAAAGTTGCAATTACAAAAACATCATTAACAAAGAATAGTAATATGAAAGTTAGTTTTGAAACCTTTGACTTTATGGAAATAGATAATAGAAAGATCTTTCTTACACATTATCCTGTTCTTGCAAAACCTATGGCAAAATCAGGGGATTTTGATGCAGTCTTTTATGGACATGACCATAAACAAAATATTGACAAAGTAGGAGATTGTATTGTTGTGAATCCAGGAGAACTCTCAGCACACAAAACAAAAACATCTAAGTTTGCAATGTATGACACTAAAGATAATTCAGCAGAAATTATTGAACTTGATAACAGTTTATCAGTAAAAACTGATGAAGTAACTGAACATATGAAGAAAATTCATTCAATATTTCCTGCTTCAACAACGTTTGGTTCGAGAAAAACACATGAGTATTAGAGAGAATAATTCACTTAATTATCCTTCTGAAAATTCTTTACTTTTCTAAAATGTTATTTCCTCCAGTATGTTTGACTTTTCTTAATTAATTGACATAAAATTTAACATTAATTTGAAAAATAGGGATAATTACACGTATTGTCTGGTGATTCGACCAAGGGGTTTTATAAAACTAAGAAGTTATTACTATTAAATGACACGAGAAACACCAATTCTATTTGCCTTAGCAGATACTGGCGTTTATAAAAGGCCAGATGGGATGTTACCTCCTCCGGCTGAAGTATTACCTCATGTTGTTCAATTAGAGTTAACTACTGGTTGTTCATATAATCGTTGCGATTTCTGTACAATGTATGAAGGGGAAAGATTTACTATCAAAGGAAAAAGAGAATTTGAGTCACATGTTGATGATGTTTTCAGAGCAATAGAAGATAAGATGCCTGAAAGAATTGATTCTCTTGAAAGAATATTTATAGGTGGTGGTGATGTACTTAGTGTTCCAACTGGTAATCTACTTTCTGCTATTCGATATTCCGTGAGAAGTTTTGAGAGAC
>CAYTOG010000056.1:0-5077 GCA_964439765.1 uncultured Methanosarcinales archaeon | reverse complement strand
CTACCCATTCTTTAATATTTTTAGGATGATCGTCAATCAAAACATTTGGGCGACCATCTCTCCCATCCCTAGCAAATTGTTTTTTATCTTGTCTTTGCACCGTATAAACTCGTGAGTCATCAATTTTGAGATATTTTTTACACCATGTTCTCTTATCATCTGATGATTTCTCAAAACTTGAATTTGGTGCGGCTGTTAATATATATGGATCAAATTTACGAATGAAATTCCAAAGCGTTTTCCAATCCGGCAACGGTTTAAGATTTGCAAAGAAGTTCGGTTCTGCATCAAGAATAGTCCATCTCTGAGCCTTATTTGCTTGATGAAAATCAACTCCCAAAACTTCTTTTGCTCCTCCCAAAAAATTTACCAATACCCCATCCATATCACAATAAATTTGAGGGTTATCAAACTCTAATAAATTCATTGCCCCCTAACTTGCTTTGATATCAACTTAACAATGTTTTCCATTTTATATCTATCAGCATAATCGGCGGCTACTGTTTCAGGTGTAGAAGTTACAGTATTTTTTGTAATATCAATCTCTTTATCTTCTGTCACCCCATCAACTTGATCTGGTGCAGTGTCTATAACATGTGTACCAGAAGTTGTTACATTCATACCGAATTCTTTGCATAATTCAATGAAATCTTCTCCTGATACATTTCCAAAATGATTTTTCCAATCTGCTTCTGTAACAGTTGCAAGACCACCATTTGCATATTCAATTCTGTAACCATTTGTTTCAGGAATTGGGTGTATTGTAAATTTACCTGGATCGTCAATTGAAAGACCCATAAGATATTCTACTAAACCTTCCATTCGTCTAAAGGCATCATTGTTTTGCATTTCAACATTACCTTCTTCAATTTGACCTGGGGTGTCTTTCTTATATTGTCTTGCCAACTCATCAGTTCCTTGCTCACCAGCACCACTTTTTTCAAGTTTTCTATTCTCCAAAACTTTATTCAACTTACTGACATTTTTTGAGACTTCTTCATTAGCCCTTGATACTTCTAATTCTTTATGACCACCTTTATCCATGAGTTTATGCATTGCTTTAGAAGCATGTTTTCCGGATTTATATGTGCCATGTATTTTACCATCTGCATCTTTTACATGATAAGTCCCTTTTTTCCAAGCCTCATCCTGTTGCTTATTAGCCTCTTTTTCCGCTTTCGCTTTTTCAAGTTCCTGAGCAACGATTTTATTAGTCTTTGCAAGTTTTTTCTTAAAACCTGCGGTTGCACTTTTAACTTTTTTCATATCAGGACCAGTATATTTCTTAACTGTTCCGCCTCTTGCTTTGTAATCAGCAATTTGCTTCGCATAAGCAGATTCCACTTCCTTCAAATCTTTAAGGGATTTCATATCCTCCTCCTGTACCGACTCAATATACATATTGAGTTCAAATTCATTCTTCATTCCATATACTTGAAGATGGAGCATTTTTCTTTGGGGTTTACCATCCTTAGTCAATTTAATATGTTTACTGACTGTTTTGCCCTCAGATGGTTTTCGTTGACCAAAAGTAATTTCAGTTTCCCATGAATCTGGGTCTACTTCATATCCTTGTCTCTTTGCAACATCAGCCGCATGAAGAACAGCCTTTGTATATGTTTTATGATAAGTGTCAAAATCTTTCTTAGACTTTCGTTTTTCATCAAGGTTAACTTCTTCCCCAACAATCTTTGGAGTTCTCCTTATATCTGGGTCATTATCCAAAACTTCTTTGGCTCTTTCTACATCTCTCTTTGCAACAACCACTTTATCCCTATCAAAATGTCCGTCAATTCCTGCATCATCCAAACTGAGTAATACTGCTTTTTGATATCCCTCAACAATACCATTTACACTACTCTCATTTTTTGCACCATATGCAAAATCTAAATCAGTACTCTTACATTTTGGACATTTAGTCTTTCCATATTGTAATATAGAAAGTTTAGCACGAAATTTCTTACCACATTCCTGACATTCCATTCCTGCCGTCAGGTTTGGTTTTTTTGCTTCATCAAGACCTGCTCTTTTTCTCTGTGCTTCTCTTCTTTTTTTATTATATTCTACTGCATCTTTACCTGCTGAACGTGGAACATTTTTTATTTTCATTCCTTTATGCATTGTATAGGATTCCTCAAAATCAACCTCTTCTGTAAAACCTCGTTTATTAGCAAATTTCTTTGCTCCACTTAGAGAAGGATGTGAACCCCAATCTTTAACTTTCTTTCCACTTGAATCGGCTACATGCATTGAATAAGCATCACCTTTTTTTTCTCTTTTTGAAATATGAAAAACGTGTCCTTCTTTATTTTTCAGGTATGCCACATTTTCTTCAATTTCAGCATCTTCTGCTTGTATTGGAAGTTTTTTTGGACCTTTTACTTTACTAAATTTACTTTTAAATTTTTTCCCTGGAGGTAATTTTTTAATCTTTCCTCCTTGTGCTTTAAATGCTTCTATTTCTTTTGCATAGTCTGATTCTACTTCGTCTAATTCAACTTCTTCAGGAACTGTTACACTTCTTTTAAGATTTTGACTAACATGTGTTTTTACACCAGTTGTTGATTGCAAATAATGGTCAAATGATGGTGAAAGCCCTTTATACAAATTTTTCAATACATTTAAAGGAATATATTTTGTCATTAAATCTAAAACTTTATCTCTTGGATCTGTATCATTATCAATATCTTCTTTTCCTGGCATTTTTCCCATAGAGGCAATGTTTGCAATATTATCAAAATAATTCTTGTCAATACCACCTCTTTTTGCAGAATATGCTTTTAATTCTTGAGCAAAATTTTTCAAATCAATTCTAGCATTTTCTTCAAGTGCATACTCGTGAACGGTATCAAACTTTTCTTTGTTAAGAGTTTTCTTGATAGAATAATCAGCAAATTTTCGTGATTGTCTTGCTTTTTTTCTTGCTCTTTTGGGATCCATCACTGACATTTCCCCTCTACTTTTCTTATCCGCTTTATCCATTGCTCTGTATGCTAGATCGGCGGACATCTCTTTCAATTTAGGATTTGTATCAACTTTGTCCTGTTCTTTTGACAACTTCATTTCAGGAGCAGACTTTTTCTGCTTTTTGTTTTTGCTAATTGCCTGTTGAATTGCTTTTCTTCGCTTCATGAGATATTTGTCTGATGAGTCTTTATCACCATCGTTATCAACATCTCCGTCTTCTTTGCCGACAGGATCTAATTGAATCTTAGCATCAACCGTTTTTTCTTTCAAAACTTCTTGTTCCTCAGGTTCAACTGTTGGTTCTTCAGGTTTATCCTCTGTTTTTCCTTGTCGCATTTTCAGGTAAACGTCCGTCAATGGATCATCATTTGAAAATGCTCCGTCATGTAAAGTATTTAAAATACCCATTACTGCTCCTACTTTTTGATTAAACGCTTACCGCTTTTTGTTTTTGTTAACGATTTAAAACTTTTCAAAATATCTCCTATAGACTCGTATACATACCTGTTACTTCAGTAAACACATCTTGTAATGCTTCTGCATATACACCTTTGACCGAACGAACAACTTTGTAATCTAAATTTCTAATACGACCAAAATCCATTGTATATGTATCGTCTGGCATATATGTAATTTTAAGATGATTAATACCCTTTGAATTTCTTCCTATTTTCATATGCAGACTTTTATTTTCTCTATCTACCATAAGATCTTTAGCGCCTGTCATTGCAATAAATTTTCTACCACCTAATTGCTGAAGAAGTGTCTCTGCATCAAATTCCCATTCTTCACATACAGGTTTATTTTTCAACTCTTTAATTCTTTTGTGTAATTTTCCTTCTTGTTGAACCTTTTTCGGTAAACCTTTATGCTTTGTGCTGGCAAAATCTTTCACATCTTTCTTACTTATATCTCTTGCGGCCTTTTCTGCTTCAGGAGAACCACTTGCTTTACCTTTTTGTATTGCTCTGACAAGACCAAAGAATTTCTGTTGTTGTTTTGATACTGCTTTTTCTTGAATATCCTCTTTCAATAACTCATCCCACATGCCAACTCTAAGTGAAACATAGTTACCTCTTATATTCCCATAATCAATATTGTTCTTATCCAGAATTTTTGCATCGGGCTCAAACTTCTTAACAACATATGCTCTAAAATCATTAGGAATCTTACCTACCACCCTCATAGACTTACCAGTACCAACTTTAGATGCTTTAACATCAGTATTCCATTTTGATTTCATATACTTTTTAATTTCATTACCAGTTGCTTCATTAATCTTAGAACTTTCTAATGTCTTTCTCAATCTATTTTCATTAGTATCTACCGCATAAACTTTGTCGCCATAATAACCTAAAGTCGTAAATGATTTCTTTTTTGCGATAGCATTCACCATTGCTTTTTCATTACCTTTATCTCTAATCAATATTCCAAAATTAGTATGCAGTCCTAATTCTTCTAAAAAATCATAAGGTGTATTTACAAGTTCTTTTAAGTTTTCATTGAAAAAATCAGTTTCTACAGGTTTAATTATTATCAAATCAGCCGACTTACCTGGTTTATAACTTACATTAGGGCGTAGATTAGAGGTAGGATCTGTATCTTTTACACCTACAAATACATGAGGTCTAGACATCATTTCTTGCACTGTTTCTTCATCCTGTCTTGACATGTATCTTCGTTCTGTACTTGTTGCTCGTTTTACATTTATTGATTTTTTATCTTCTGGTTTTCTAAACTTATTTTTTATTTCTTGTTTCTTCTTACCCACACTATCCGTTTTTGTCACATATGTTCCAGTAGGAGTTGATACGACAACATCTGCTTCAGAAATTTTTAACCACTCTTTAAAGTTCTCATTGATATTTTCAATTTCTTTTGAATTAAGAATATGCTCATTCACTTTATCCATAGCAAATGACTCTTTTAAAATACCTATTTTATGCCCAAAGTCCCATTCTCTCTCTGCTCTCTCATAGACACCTTTGAGTGAAAGAAAAGCAATCCCTGTTTTCTTTGCTTTCTCCATGAGATTATCTTTCACATCTTCTCTTAATTTTCTTGTTCTATAAAGTTCTTTGTATTTCCTTTGATCTCTTGAATCCGAAAT
>CAYTOG010000055.1:0-5358 GCA_964439765.1 uncultured Methanosarcinales archaeon | reverse complement strand
GGGGAGGAGTTAGTTCAATAAACCATGTTAATCGTAAATTTGATTATGATGGAAGACGGTTTAGGTCAGTCGTATTTCCTCAGCTCCATATAAGGGATGGATCATTTTCTTTATTATTTGATCAAGAGTTAAAATTAGTTCAACATCCATATTTAGTTGATTTAGTAGAAGCGCATGATTTCCCAGTCAAACATGAAAGTTCATTAGAAGAAGAAGTAACATACATGTATGCGCTGCGGCAATTAGTAAATTATATTACGGCAATATCAGGAGTTAGAGCAAGAAAGAATTATCATAAAACAAGGAAAGTTCATAATAGAACTGTAGTTACTGAAGGTGCTGTTGCAGATTTACGTGCTGCAGCTGAAGCATATTTAACTGGAAAAGAAATTGAGTATACAGATTTACTTACAAAATCACTAGGTGGCCAATTTAATGAAAAGATATTTCATTTACCAAAAACAATGTCTGTTGATGAACTGGCAACTTGTTTATATGAAACACAGTTAGAATTAGATCCAACTAGAACTATGGAATATCGTGAAGTTGTAAGAAGATTTTCTGGAGAAGATATGGTGGGGGAGCGTATACGTTCAGTCACTATACATGATAAAGATGGACATAAAATAGTAGAAGTTGATTATTGTGTTTATGATCAAACAAAGATTGAAGTTGTTGTTCCAGAGAGATATGATTGGCGAACTCCAATTGATCTAGAAACCTACCTACCAAAATTAGATGTGTTTTTAAGTCATCTAGCTGAAATCTAATTCTAATACGATCAAACTTCAAACCCGCCTAACACTACTTAACATCTTCTCATCCACATCCTCAAAGAATATAGTTTCCTGCGCACCTGCTATCTCACGCAATTCAATTGTATGTATCTTCTTCTTATCATGCAAAATAAAACCATAAGACTTCATCTTAGGCAAGAATGCATCTATCTCAGGATTGTACAAATATTCATCACGCCATGAACCAGTGTTTAAAATACGTTTTCCACGATATGTATGTATCGCACCAGTATGATTATGTCCAACAGAATACACATGGATATCACTTTTACGAAGGTTAGTGCGCACTTTACGCAAAAAAGGTAAATGAAAACTTCTCTTCAATAATTTACCTATATAACGAGTAAACGCACTAGGATGGAATCTACGTAAAGGATCATGCCATTCAACAAATTGAGTGTAGAAAAATGATTTGAAAAGATACCAAACTGTTCCAAACATCATTTCGTACCTAACCTTTGAAGGAAGAACAGCTAGAGCATATTCTTTTGGAAACAATCTTTCAGCTAGTGGATACCTCTCTTTGTATTCCATATAAAATTCAAATAAACAATTATTCCCCCATGGTACCATCAAAAACGGTTCAGGAAAATCTTTATTCCCGGGATGTACAAATTTCTCAGGGTGGATTTTGAAATAATTTTCTAGTTGTGATCCGTGTTCAACAAAAACATTGTTGTCTCGAAATTCAAAACCAGGGAAGATAATTCTATCATGCAAATCAAGATTTTTCCCAGCAATTGCTTTTTGAATTGAAAATTGTACACCAGAGAAGACAAGATCATAATCATGATTTCCATAGATAAAAACAACTCTGTTGTCTTTGCGTAATTTCAAGAAGTCAGCTACAACACGAAACCACTTTTTGTGCACTTTTTTTGATTAAACCAAATTTTTCTAAAGCCCTTTTTTCTGTTAAATGTCTTGGGTGAGAACCATCCTTTAGAGGACATTTCAAAAAATCAAATGTATCTCCATTGAATACTAAATCTGTTTGTTGTTTCTTTGCTTCATCGAATATTGAGCGAAGTGTTTTGCAGAAGAGACCTTCCTCAATGAAATCATCAGTTCTGTTTCCAGCTCCAAGTTCAGTGTCACTAAAGAGGATGGTAAGCTTCATGGAGTAAAGAAACGTAAACTGCCTTTTTAATCGTTTTCATTTTGAGGATTTATTTCATATTGGGGGCGCGGGCGTATATTGCTGGCACGGAAGAAGAAGATTTGTGATATTCAGCGAAGGGTGTGCAAAGCACACGGTGTCCGGAGCTGAACGTTTGTGGCGCCGCTCCCGCCAGCGCCCAACTGCATTTGGGAGAAACCTTTTTAAAGTAGGCAATTCGTTGAGTACTTTGAAATGGTTAAAAGGAGAGCGAAGTTTGTGAAGGGCTGGGGGATCATACCCGACAACCAAGGAAAATTCGTCAAAGACATTGAATCCATTCGAAAACAAAAAGAAAAATATGCTGAAGCGAAAGCAGAAGCCTTAGCTAAAGAACAAAATTAATTCTCAACTTTTTCAACTGAAATTTCTACTAGAAAAAGAACACTATTGATTATTAGAAGAAAGAAAAAAAGAAAAGAAAAATGTTCTACTCTTTACCCAAGTAACTGCAAAGCAATTGCCATTACAAAGAGTGCAAGAAGGCTATATGCTCCATTCAAGACAAAGAGTCCAAATGGTTTTCCTTCCCATAGAATAGGTCCAATTAGTGTTGTTGCAACGAATCCTAGCCATAGTAAAAATGCAACTAAGAGTGCAGCTGGAATACTAACTGCGCCAGCGTATGCAAGGAAGATGCTTAAGACACAAGCCATTAACAAACTTGCAATAAAACCTGCAAAATGTTTTCCAGCAACTCCTTTTTCTTTTGATTCCTTGTATTTTCGTTTACTAATACCTGAGTATTTCAACCATTTTGGTCCAAATACATTTTGAGAGTACCATATTCCTCCAAGAACGAATGCAAGAACTGCTGCAATCAAAACTCCAAGAAGATTCATTCCATATAATGCCATTTAATTCCACCTCAATATTATTATACCTAAAGAAAGCCTATTATGAATATAAATTCTTTGTGTATTTAAAAGCCATTAAATGCTTCTCCTAAGCAAATTTTATAAACAGGGACTGCCATCAATGTTAAGTAATTGCTCTTTGCCAAAAAGGGGCAATTTAGCTAAAGATTAAGACATTGGAGATGAGAAAAACATGGAAGGAACAATTAAATGGTATAACCCAAAGAATGGTTATGGTTTTATAGCAGGAGAAGATGGCGGAGATTACTTTGTCCATTTTACAGCAATTCCACAAGGATTAAAAATTTATCCTGATGATAAGGTATCATTTGATGCTGTTGAGACTGAGAAAGGTAAACAAGCTCAGAATGTTCAAAAGATTGGCGAAGCTGCTCCAAAAGCAAGTGAAGCAGAAGCAAATACAGAACTTCCAGCTGAAGAAGTAGCACCAAAAGAAGAACCTGAAGTACCTTCTGAAGAAAAAAAGGAAGAAGTGGCGCCTGAAGCTGAACTTCCAGAACCAGAGGTTCCAAAGGAGGAATAATTTTTATTTTTATTTTTTTAAAACAAGTGCGTTCTAATAACGAACAATAACATTCAAAAAATATTGGAGTAATAAAAAAAAAACACAAACGGAGGAACCCAACCTAGCATGTGGGACTAAGCTTGAAAAGCTGTATGTCGCACCTCGCTCGGAGTTGGCGAAAGAACTCATGGCAATAGAAAACGGTAAGAAAGTAAAAGTAGATTACAAAGGAACACTTGATGATGGATCAGTATTCGACACTTCCGAAGGAAGAGGTCCTTTAGAGTTCACAATTGGTGAAGGAAAAGTCATTAAGGGATTCGATGCTGCTGTCAAAGAGATGTCTGTTGGCGAAGAAAAAGAAATTCATCTAAAATGTGCTGAAGCATATGGTGAAGAACGTCCAGAATTTTTTAAGAAAATTCCACGTGAACAGCTTCCAAAAGACCAAGAACCAAAAGTTGGAATGGTTTTAGGCGTTGGTATGCCAAATGGTCAACAAATACCTGCTAAAATCACTGAAATAAATGATACTGAAGTTACAATCAATTTGAATCATCCTCTTGCAGGAAAAGATTTGAACTTCAAGTTGAAATTAGTAGAAGTAAATTAGTTTATCTTTTATTTTTTTATTTTTTTTATTTTTTCTAAAAACACCTGTCTTTTTCTCTAAAAAACCCAAAGATACTTAAAAGGAAGCCAACCTATATTGAATATGGCAATTCTACTTAAGAAAAAGTGCAACAGATGTCGCAAGAACTATGTCAAATGTTCTAGAAGGCAAGGTTACATCCTTTGTTATGATTGCCAAAAACCACAACTAGAGCAAGAAATTGAAGATCCTGTAATGAAAAAGCTCTTTGATATCCCTGAAGAGTTCTACAGAAAAAACGGTTTTTTATGTGAATTAAAGAGTAAATATATCAGATTTGGTTCACTTTCTGAAAAACAAATTGAAGTTTTCAAAAAAGTTGTAAAGGAGTTAGAAGAGGAGAGTAGTGATACTGAACCGCTAAACATTAAGGAAATTGAACTTCATGATCGTGCATATTAAAAAGCTGAATTTCTTTTCTAAAAATATAATACACACAATAGAATTAAAATGGTAACTAAAACTACTTCAAAAAAATCTTCAAAGAAGAAAACATCTGTTAGGATCCATAAAATCATTGCAGACTCTGGCCTTTGTTCACGAAGAAACGCTGAAGATTTAATCAAAGCAGGAAGAGTAAAATTAAATGGTAAATACGCAGAGATAGGTCAATCAGCAAATCCAAAAAAAGATATAATCCTAGTTGACGACATTCCTCTTGAAACACAAAAGAAACGTTACATAATTCTGAATAAACCATTCAACATACACACTACAACAAAGGATCCATTTACAGAAAAAACTGTAATTAAAATTCTTGAAAAGGCAGGAATTACAGAAAGAGTATACCCTGTTGGGAGATTAGACAAAAACGCAAGTGGACTTTTACTTTTAACAAATGATGGAGACTGGGCAAACTCAGTTATCCATCCAAGTGTAGGATTTGAAAAGGAATATCATGTAAAAACAAACCGTGCACTTTCTAAAGATGAAATAAGTCAAGTTGCAAAAGGGATAATGCTAAAAGACGGACCTGTTCAAGCAAAAGTGAAAGCGGTTTCCAGAGGCTTCTATTCACTTACATTGAAAGCTGGAAGACATAAAATAGTAAAACGCATTTTCAAATATTTTGATATACATGTTACAGCTCTAACAAGAGTAAGAATTGGCCCATACAGGTTAGGAAAGCTAAAAGTTGGTGAATGTAAAGAGATCAAACCAGAGACAATTAAGCAAACCAGAAACATAAAACATATGCCAATAAAAAGGAAAAGACCAAAAATGTTTTCTAGTAAACAAAGTTATGCTGACAGAAAGATTGAGAAAAAACGAGGGAAAAAAGGAAGAGATAGAAAAAAAGTTTCTCCAAAGATTGATGTTGGTGGAAGAAAAAAACAATTAACGAATTCTCGTATTGAAATTAAAAT
>CAYTOG010000054.1:0-5979 GCA_964439765.1 uncultured Methanosarcinales archaeon | reverse complement strand
ATACATCTTCATCTGAAGAAAAACAAGAAATTGTTTGTATTGATGATTCTAAACCAAACATTCGTGCAGCAATAAACAATGCTAAATTAGCAGGAGTTAATGATTTTCTTCATTTCATTTGTAAACCAGTTGATGAAATTACAGAGGCTTTATCTGAAAAAGAGCTAACAGCAGCTATTGTCCACCTCACAAATAAAGATGAGAGGCGGATTAATGAAATTTTAAAACAGCTCTTTCAAGTTCTTCAAACTGGCGCAGAAATTCTCTTCATTGCCAGGCCAAATTTTGAAATTGAAGGGGATTCGCGTTATTCTCACCTTTGGAGGAAAATTATTCCCCGTGGAACTGGAGCCATTTCTTTACATCTTTTAAAGAAAAAATAGGGCTAACTTACGGATTAGTATTCTTCACTGACAAAAACCTTTAATAACTTTCATCATCTTTATTCTTTACTATGATTATGAATGAAGAGTGGGCAGCCCGTATCAAGGAGTTTTTTCGTTTCTCAAGAGAAGAATTGATCTCAATCTCTGCAGCAACAGTTGTAGGTGGATTCTTGTTCTCACTTCGCTTCCCTGGAGATACATTCACTATTCAGTCTTGGCTTTATTATTTCATATTGGCACTTATTATTGCGGGAATAAGTATCTTCGCAAAAGTATCATCTCAAAAAACACAAGCTTTGAAACATGGATATTACGCTGAATTTCATGTTGTATGGGCAGCATTAATTGCTTCATTACTAATTGGGTTATTTAGTAGAGGATATCTCCCACTCCTTTTTTTAGGAGTAGTTACTACAAGTTTTATGGTACGTCAACGTTTAGGAGAATTTCGATATGGATATTCTTTTGAAGATAATGCAAAACTGATATCTGATGGGATTATTACTTGTCTAACTCTTGCAACTATTTTTGCTATTGGGGCGTTTATTTTTCCTGGAAGTTTCTTTTTTGAAACAGGAATTTTATTCAACTTAGTATTTGCGGCATGTACACTTATCCCAATTCCAAAACTAGATGGAGTTACATTATTATTTGGAAGCAAATTCTTGTTCATGGTGGATATCGCTGGCGTGGTTTTATACAGTATTTTATTACTTTCAGGAACAAAAATTGGACTTGTGCTTGCAATTGTTATTGGTATTATTAATAAAATAATTAATCTTTTATGGACAGCGTAAATTAATACTTTAAATTTAAAAGGTAAACAATGGGAACGGAAATTAATCTATTAGAATCATGGGCAGAGTACCTTGCTGGCCTTGTGTTTATTATTGCTTTTATTGTTGCTATATTAGCACAAAGTGCAATACTTATAGCATTAACTTCTATTTGTGTGGGGTTCTTTTCAGCTAAAATTATTCATCATAAACGTAAAACGGAGCCTATTGCTCCTTTTGTAATAGCAGTAATTGCTGTTGTAATTGGGCTTGTTGCTGGATCGTTTTTTATGAGTAGAATATTGGTTCTCTTCATATTTGCTGTGAGCTTTGCAGGATCTTATTATTTACATGATAAAGGAATCATACAAACGTTTAAAAGTAAGTCCTTCCTGAGATAACTCTATGATAGAAGTTTCTTGTAAAAGCATTGTAGTCTCAAGAAAGCCAGGTAAAGATAAAGATGGTCTTTGGACAGCAATGATTGGTTTATTTGATGAAAACAATCCTCATCTTAAAGCTAAGGTTCCATTCAAAACTTTAGAATTTGAAGATATGATCAAGGTGCGCCTTCATGATTTAATGAATGTCAGTTTATACCTTATGGGCAATGATCTCGTTATTAATAATCTTATAACTCTGCAAGTTGAAGTTGACGAAGCAAAGAGAATTCTTACATTAAGTGGTAAGCAAGAGTTATAATTCTTTTTATCCTTTTTTGAACAAAAAATTCTTAAAACAGATGAAATAATATTATTTTAATGAAAAAGACATTAACAAAATACTATTCTAGAGAGAAAAATATGTTTTATCTTGGTCTTTGGAATGAAGCTGATAGAAAAGGAATAAAATTATTGGGTGGAGATCTAGAACATAATTTATTTGTTGTTCGTCCAAAAGGCCAAAAAGGAGAAGTTTGGCATGAACCTATTGAAGTTGAAGAGCTTAAAACATTTGTCATTGAAACATTAAACGGAAAAAATGGATTGCAAATTATAAACAAATTAAAAAAAATACATGAAAAAGCATGGGCTCACATGAAACCATATGTTACTAATGAGAAAAAGATTAGTTCCTTTGAAGAATTAGAAGCATATTATAGGCAGCAAGTCCTTTTCTGGATAACAATGAATTCTTTCATCTGGGAAGCGCATCAAAAAGATGAAATAAATAAAACCTTCAGAGATTTGTTTATTTCTTGGAGGGAAAAAACAGAAAAATATACAAAAAAATTTAGTGAAGTTATTAGTGATTATGTCAAAGAAACCTACCCTGAACTTGATGGTCTTGAATGGTTTATAACATTTAATGAATTAAAAGACATTGTTAAAGGGAAAAATTCTACACAAAAAATAAAAGAAATGAAAAATCGTTTGAATGGTTGTTTTATGTTAAACAATATTATTTATCCATTATCTGAATTAGATAACACTCTTAAAAAATCCAATTTAAATCTAAAAAAAGAACTTGTAAAAAATATCACTGTAATTACTGGATCTATTGGATATAAAGGAATTATCCAAGGAGAGGTTGCTTTAATTGATGGTATTAAAGATTTACATAAAGTTAAAAATGGAAATATTCTTGTAACACAAATGACTAATCCTGATTACCTCCCTGTGATGCAAAAAGCTGCAGCTTTCATAACAGATGAAGGAGGGATGTTATGTCATGCGGCCATTGTATCAAGAGAGTTAAAAATTCCTTGTATCATTGGGACAAAAATAGCAACACAAGTTCTAAAGGATGGAGATTTAGTTGAAGTTGACGCCAACAATGGTAAAATAAAAATTCTAAAGAAAAAAATAACAAATCACAATTCTCCAAAAAACTGTTTATAAGATTCTGCCAAAACAGTACTACGCAGAGCATACACCACTGGTTCTTTTTTATCCCAAACAAAAATAAGAACATAATCTCCTGCAACAGTAGTGTCTGCTGGAAACTTGACTGGTGTGTATTTCATCTTATATCCAAATTTACGATAATATTTATCATACAATTTTTTTTCAGAACTTTGAGCAACTCCATGGATAGTAATTTTTTTCTTTCGTAATTCTCGTGCCATCTTCTCAAAAAATCTCTTCAGAAAAGCATCTTCTCCGTACCCTACTGAAAAGAAAATATATTCGCCTCCAGAAGGTATCGAATTAACAGCTTCATGCCAGGCGGCAGTGAGTGCTTTATATCCCCTATAAATTCTAGCTCCTTCGTGAGGTGATTTTAGCTTTTGCAAAGCTTTTATTGCCACAATACTATTGTCTAATTCTTTTTTGGTTTCTTCTATCTCTTGAGATTTCTTTTCTAATATTTCTTTAAGTGCAATTGGTGGTGCTGCCTGAAAATATTTGGTTTTTTCTTTTAAAACATAACTTGCAAGGCCCTTATCTAGTAATTTATCTAAGATAACATACACTTTCGAGCTAGAGATCTTTGCTTTATCAATAATGGGTCCAACAGTGCTTGATCCTTGGCGCAAAAGTGCAATATATACACGGATTTCTCCGTCCGTAAGTCCAAGTTTTCGCAATGTCTGTTCAAGTTTTGCATCCATAATAATTACAAATTATCTCTATAAGTTAAAAATCTTTCTAATCACAACCCCTTCAAGGGGAGATTAAGTTAATTAATGTGGTTCTTGAAAAAATATCTGATGACAGATACAAAATATATTACTGAACAAAGATTCACAAACTCTGGAAAATTACTAATCCTCCTAACAGTATTCATAACATCACTTTGTACATCAGTATTAATTGGTGGAAAAATTGTTGGCTTCTTAGGGCTCACCTTCAGTGCTACAGCAATTACTTATGCTTTAACTTTCCCTATGACTGATACAATTGCGGAAGTTTGGGGGCGTAAAAAAGCAACCCAAATTGTTTTGGTGGGGCTCATTGCAACTGTTCTAACATTTATTTTTACTCAAATTGCTATCTATTTACCAAGTGCTTCATTTTGGATGGGGCAAGAAAGTTTCATGGCAACATTTGGACTTGTTCCGCGAATTGTAATTGGAGGAATTATTGCATACACAATAAGTCAATATCATGATATAGCTGCATTTCATTATTGGAAAAAATGGACAAAGGGAAAACATTTGTGGTGGAGAAATAATGCATCGACCTGGGTTTCGCAATTAATTGATACAATTATTTTCATTACCATAGCTTTTGCCGGCGTAGTTCCAGTTGGTGGATTATTAACAATGGTTTTTGGCCAGTATTTAGTGAAAATGGTAATTGCAGTTGTTGATACACCAGTTGTATATTTGTTAGTAAACTGGGCAAAGAAGTAAATCAAGGAATTTTGGGTATAATCACCCTTTCCCCATAAACCCACTAAGACCAACTTGTTTATCTTTTTCACGGCCAAAAACCACATCAATATTTTCTTTCAACAAATGAATCGTTTCTTTCAAATAAGGCGAGAAGTCATATTGCTCACATAAGTCAAGAGACATTTGTACATATTTAACAACTGACCCTTGTGAGATTGTAAAAATGATATTTCCTTTTGTGCACTCTGAACAATTAGAATTGATTGGCGGTCTTCGGTATTTAGTATTACAACTTGTACATCGAAATCCTTGCATGCTAAATTTTCTGAAATTTCCTTTTATATCTGCTAAAAAATGTCTACGAATTACAAGACTTGCTACTTGATCCATATCAACTGCTCTAACTTTCCTTGCAATTTCCATTTGCCCAAAAAGTTTATCTTTCATGGTAGGGAGGGTTTTATACGCACTGCATTGAACTCCTTTATTGATATTATCAACAGGGTGAGTAAAACCAAAGTCTTCATATTGATTTTCTTTTCCTAAACGATGATCTAATTGTTCAATTTTTTTCTTGTCAGCACCAACTTTTATTTCCCATGGTTTTTTCATTTCAAGCGCCCCTTCATACAGTTCTAAGGGATATTTCCAAAGAACATCCATTCCAAGTACTTGATCATCAACTTCTGCTGGCGACAATACTGGTGTTAACACAAGGGCAGCATCCATTGTTGAACCACGAGAAGAAGGGAGATATTTTTTAGAAAAATTCAGTAATCCATCCATTAACAACATTACGGCCGCTTCATCGCCATCGCAATCACGGCGCAATCCTGCGTGGTACATAGGGTGTGCAAGTAAACTTTGAGTTTGTGAAAAGCCAACAATGCGGCCAACAGTGCCAGCAGAGATATGGGGGGCAAGCCCAATGACTAAATGGCCAACTAAATCTTCTGTCTTTTTAATATTATAAAATGGTTTAAGGCCATACAATTTCACTAAAATTTCGTCTATAAAATTTGCAACTCGAGTTAATACTTTTGTTGATGAATCCTCTATGGAGTCATACGCTGGAAGAACTAAATCTTGTGGTCGCAACTCAAGAATTTGATTTGTATCAACTAACTTTTCTCCATAAATATCTTTTTTATACCCAATTTCTTGTAGTTTCGCAATAGAAGTTCCTATTTCTTTTGGTTTAAAATGAGTTAGGGGAAGTTCGGTACAATCATACCTTGTTGTTCCATCTTTGTTTACAGTAACTCCATATTTTGCGCGATAAATTCCTTTAATTAAATGTTCAGGAATTTTTGCTTTATTCGAAACTCCTTTAACTCCCTTGATCAAATCAGGATAAATTCGAAGTTTTTGCTCTTTCAATAATGTTTGAAAATAATTTTTAATATTGAGTTCTCCATATGCATAGTCATCGGCGCGGTTATCTTTTGTTTCAAAAATATCCCCATACTGTTCTTGTAATTTTAATAACCATTCTTTATTGAATTGGCTCCGTATAATTCCTTTCTCGAGCGCTCCT
>CAYTOG010000053.1:0-6040 GCA_964439765.1 uncultured Methanosarcinales archaeon | reverse complement strand
GATTTTCTCAAACAGTTAACAAACCCTGAGCTCAAAAAGAAAATAATTACTGCAAGCGTATCATCTGTTAGCAGTTCGGCGATGACAGAACTCCTTAAAAAACCGTCTCTTCAATCTACACTTAAAGAAAGTAGAGCAAGACTTGAAGCTGAGCTCATAGAAGAGTTATTAGCAGAGATTGGTAAAGCTTCAGGAAAATATGCATATAGTTTGCAAGATACAAGAAATGCTGTTATTGCAGGAGCAGCAATAAAAGTTCTAGTTACAACAAAATATATTAGTAAAGCAAAAGAAGAAGACAATTATTCTAAAATTGATTCATTATTAGTAACTGCCGATAAGATGAAAGCAGAAGTTCATATTCTTTTCAGTGATTTGCAAAGTGGTAAGCAGCTTGATGGATTAGGTGGAATTGCAGCTATTCTTAGATATGCTATATGAATGCTATCAAACCAACAAAAAATAACATTTCTAAGAAAATAATTGGAAAAAAGACAATATTAAATCATTTAAAAATCAAGAAAAAAGTAAGATATACAGCATATATTTCTTAAAAAACACTGTCTCAAAAAACTGATTTTGTCGTCGATAAAATGCTCAACACAGAGATCAAAAAATACTCTTGAAGAAACCACAACCTTTTAATAGTAGTGTTTGTTCCTTATAATCAAGTTACAAAAAGAGGGTGGATTCGAAGAGGGGTTTTCGAAAGAGGTGTTTTGAGCTGAACCTTATTCTTCAATATATATTTTAAGCGCCCTATTTTAGTGAAAAGGGGAGGGTATCAAAATGATAATGAAAGAAGAATTACTAGCGCAATTACGAAGATATTTTGATTTAAACTTATATGAAGTTAAACTTTGGGCTGCACTTTTAAGTAGGGGCGTTTCTACAGCAGGAGAACTTTCTGATATTGCAGACGTGCCAAGATCAAGAAGTTACGATGTATTAGAGAGTTTAGAGAAAAAAGGTTTTGTCGTTATGAAAACTGGAAAGCCAATTAAGTATATTGCAATTCCACCAAGTGAAGTTGTTGACAGAGTAAAGAAAAACATGCATCTTAACGCGCAGAACAAAATTAAGCGTTTGGATTCCATTAAAACTTCACCACTTCTTAGCGAGTTAGAAGAATTACATACAACTGGAATTTCATTGGTTGATCCATCAGAGATGACAGGAACATTAAAGGGACGACATAATTTGTATAATCATCTTGACTTTTTAATGAAAGGCGCAAAAAAATCTGTAAATATAATGACTACAGAAAAAGGATTTATGCGTAAAGCTGAAGGCCTTAAAGGAAGTATGGAAAAGGCAAAAAAGCGCGGTGTAAAAATTCGAATTGCAGCACCACTTACCAAAGAAAATAAGCACATTGCTGGTGAGTTAAAAGGTGTTGCTGAAGTAAAGCACAATAACAAAGTTAATTCTAGATTTGTAACAGTTGATGGAAAAGATCTTGTCTTCATGACTATGAATGATGGAGAAGTTCACCCAAGTTATGATTTAGGAGTTTGGGTAAAAACCCCTTATTTCGCATCAGGAATGGACAGCATGTTCAATAGCACCTGGGGCGGTCTTAAAAAATAATCAGTTTATTTTTTCTTCTTTTTATTTCTATTTTTTAATTATTAATTTATTCTTGTTTAGTTCTATTTCTATACAATAATCTTACACATAGCTTTATAAATAATTATCTGCTCCCTATAACCTAATGTCAAAGAGCACAAAACACAAAAAGCTGATTGCAAAATTACACCCGCTTGAAAGAAAAGTGCTTCCAATTTTAGGTAAAACTACTAATTACAACAAACTTGTTTCAGAAAGCAAACTAAGTGACATTGAAGTTATTCGAGCTCTGCAATGGCTCAGTAATAAAGAAGTTTTAACATTAAAAACAGAGAAAGCACAAATAATTCATTTAAAAAAGAATGGCCAATTATACAAAAAAGAAGGTCTTCCAGAAAAACGGTTAGCAAAAGTTCTCAACAAAGAATTCCAATCACTGAAAAACATTGCAAAAGCTGCAAACTTAAGTGCAGACGAGATCAATGCGAGTATTGGTCAACTTAAACGGCAAAGAGTAGTAGAAATCACAAAAAAAGATAACACCTTGCAACTAAAAGAAACAGAGGAAACAAAAAAATTTACAAAAGCCAAAAGTCCAGAGGAACAATTTCTTGCAAAAACTTTTCCCTTAGATCAAAAAAATCTAAAGAAAGATGAATTAAACATTCTAAAAAATCTAGGCAAGAGAAAAGACTTCGTTGAAGTAAAAGATGATAAAACTGTAAATATCTCACTCACAACGCTTGGAAAAGAGTTGACAAAAATAAAGATCAACCAAGACGTGACAAGTAGACTTACAGCGAGAATGTTAAAATCAGGTGAATGGAAAAAGAAAGAGTTTAGGGCGTATGATGTAGAAATTAATGTGCCACAAAAACATCCTGGGAAAAAACATTTTGTAAATCAAGCAGTTGATTACATTAAATCGATTTGGACTGACATGGGTTTCGAAGAGATGGAAGGACAGTTCATTCATTCAGCTTTCTGGGACCTTGATGCATTATTTGTTCCTCAAGATCATCCAGCAAGAGAAATGCAAGATACATTTTATCTAAATGGGAAAGCAAAATTACCAAAAAAAGTTTATGATAAAGTCAAAGCAGTTCATGAAAATGGTGCTGATACAGGATCTTTAGGTTGGGGTTACAAATACAAAAAAGAAGAAGCAGAAAAAATAATGTTACGAACACATACAACAGTTCTTAGTGCACAAACACTTGCTAATTTAAAACCTGAAGATTTGCCACGAAAATTTTTCGCTGTGAACAAAGTATTTCGAAATGAAGCTTTAGATTGGAAACATTTGTTCGAATTTTATCAGGTTGATGGAATTGTAATTGACCCTGATGCAAACTTAAAACATTTGAAAGGATACTTAACACAATTTTACAAGAAAATGGGTTACAGTAAAGTAAGAATGCGTCCAGCACATTTCCCATACACAGAACCTAGTTTAGAAGTAGATGTGTTTCATCCAGTGAGAAAAGAATGGATTGAACTTGGTGGAGCAGGAATTTTTAGGCCAGAAGTTGTAAAAACTCTTCTTGGAATCGATTGTCCAGTTCTTGCATGGGGACAAGGAATGGGAAGAATAATTTCTAGTTATTGGAAAATTACTGACATAAGAGACTTGTACAGAAACGACCTTAAACAATTACGTGAAATGAAATTATGGTTAGAGTAAAAAAGAATCAAATAAAACATAGGAAACAACAATGCCAACAATTACAGTAAGCAAAAAGGAACTAACATCACTCATTGGGAAGAAATTACCTGAAGACATGCTTAAAGATAGAATTAGTATGCTTGGAACGGATCTTGAAGGCATTGAAGGTGATGAAATAAAAGTAGAAATATTCCCAAATCGTCCAGATCTTCTTTCTACTCAAGGGTTAGCACGGGCATTAGCATCCTTTATTGGAACAAAACCTGGAATCCAAGAATATGAAGTAGTAAAAAGCAATAAAAAAGTACTTGTTAACAAGAATGTAACAATGCGTCCATTCACTGCTTGTGCTATTGTCAAAGGCCTAACATTAACTGATCAAAATATTATTGATTTAATGCAGCTGCAAGAAAAATTAGCGACAACACATGGACGAAATAGGAAAAAATCTGCCTATGGTATTTATCCACTTGACTCAATCAATTTTCCCGTTCACTATATAGCAAAAGATCCAAAAAAAGTGAATTTCAAACCTCTTGGATTTCAAAAAGAGATCTGCGCAAAAGATGTCCCTATTCTACATCCAAAAGGAAAAAGTTTTGCTAATCTAACGCAAGAGTGGAAACAATTTCCTTTTTTTATTGATGCAAAAGACAATATTATGTGTATGCTCCCATTTACTAACTCTGAAGATACTGGAAAAGTAACAGAAAAAACTAAAGAGGTTTTTATTGAGTGTACAGGAAATAATCTTGAAAATGTAACAGTTGCATTAAATATTCTTGTAACAACAATGGCTGATATGGGTGGAAAAATTTACTCATTAGATATTGAGTATGAAAGTGGAAAAACTATTACAACACCTAACCTTACTCCAAAAGAAATGCCACTCGATCTAAAAAGGGTCAATAAACTTCTTGGTCTAAACTTAAACGAAAAAGAAGCAAGTAAATGGCTTGAAAGAATGGGTTTTGGAACAAAACAAAACAAAGGAAAGAGCAACAAACTAACTGTTCTAATTCCTGCATACAGAAATGATATTTTACATCAAGTAGATTTCGCTGAAGACATTGCAATTGCGTATGGTTATGAAAATTTTGAAGAAGTCATTCCAGAAGTGTCTACAATTGCATCGCAGGACAAACAAGAATTGTTCAACGAAAAAATTTGTCAATTATTAATTGGCCTTGGAGAATTAGAAGTGAAAAATTATCATTTAATCAAAGCTGAAGAATTAACAAAAAAGATGAACACAAAACAAAAAGTGATCACACTTGCTAATTCTCTTGGTGACCACAACACATTGCGTGATGCTATTCTTCCAAGTCTTCTTAAAACCCTTTCAATAAACACTCATAACGAATATCCACAAGATATTTTTGAAGTAGGAAGAGTGTTTCACAAAGAAAAAGGCAAACAAACTGTAGACACTGGAATTAAAGAAACAAAAACTTTAGGGGTTGCTTTAGCAAGTGAAACTGTAGATTTCACAGCAATTCGTCAAGTTTTAGACACAATTAGCTTGCATCTAAATCTCAAACTTAACGTAAAAGAAACAGAGCATCCAAGTTATATGCAAGGAAGAGCGGGACTAATTCTTCTTAATAATAAACAAATAGGAATCATTGGAGAAATTCACCCACAAGTTCTTGAAAATTGGCAGATAAAAATGCCAGCAGTTAGTTTAGAAATTAATTTGGAAGAGCTATTCAAAGCAACAAGAGAAACTTAATTCTTTTTTATTCAAGTAAGGCCCTCATAAAAGGCGGAAGTTCAGAAGCATTATTTTTTACCATCATCTCTGCAAGATGAGCATAAGGTGCAATGTTTTCTTGATACATTGGTTCAACACTACCATTCCACTTCAAAGATACATGTTCTTCCAATTTTCCTCTCTCAGAAACATCACGAACAGTTCTCCTTCCTAAACAAATTTCTTCATCTGCGTCAACAAAAACAGTTTTATCATATAAATGAATCAAGCGTGGATCAAAAGCGACAAACCCTTCTACAAAAACTACTCTTGGTGGTTGCATTCTCTCTCTTCTTTGTTCACGAAATCCAGGAGTGGTTGAACTCCCAAAATTATAAAATGGTAATTTAACTGGTTTGCCCTGTTTCAAAGCTGCAAGTGTTTCTACTAAATACCAAACATCAACACGGTCTGGATGATCATGGTTTACTTCCCAATCGTTTGTTCCAAAAAGTTCCGGTGGAAGATTATTATAAAAACGATCTGTTGAAAGAAGGTAACTTAAACTTTTTCCCGCCGACAATTCTACCCTACTAGTACAATCCCGAATAACTCGATTATGTAACGCTTGGGCCAAAGTGCTTTTACCTGATGCGCTTCTTCCAACGATTCCAACTAAAGAAACTCCTTCTTGGAAGACAAGAGGTTCTACAGACCTAAAAATTGGGTCAAAACCGGATTCAAAACTAGGAAAAGAAATTTGCATAGAATAAACTCAATATTTATTTATTTTAAACATTTCCATACTACAATCTGAATAAAAAACTACTCAAAAACTTTTTTTCTAATCTCTTCAGAAGAATATTCAATCCATTCTCCTTCAGATAAATTTCCAAGTTCCAAAGAACCTATTGCAACTCGCTGCAAACTAACAACTTTGTTATCAACTGCTTCAAGCATTTTACGGATTTGTCTAAACTTTCCTTCAGAAATCGATAAATACAACTCATTATCGCGAATCTTTTCTACAATAGCGGGTAGAGTATAAACATATTCTCCATCTTTCATCTTAATATCAATCCCACGTGCAAGAGCATCAAGTTGCTCTTCAG
>CAYTOG010000052.1:0-6142 GCA_964439765.1 uncultured Methanosarcinales archaeon | reverse complement strand
ATGGTAGGAAAATTCATCTCAATACAGGACGCCTTGAAAAAGGGAAAAGGGAAGGTTTCATTGCGTGGGTGGGTACACCGGGAACGTGGAAACAATAAACTTAAATTCATCGTACTTCGTGACTCAACTAATATAATTCAATGTGTTTTGAAGAAAGATTCTTTTGATGAGAAGACATGGGAAACCATTGATAAAATCCAGGTTGAAGCAAGTATTGAATTGCAAGGCTCTCTTAGTAAGGATGATCGTGCGCCAACTGGTTTTGAATTACAAGTAGAAAAATTCATTCTTGTTGGAGAAAGCCATGAATTTCCAATACAAAAAGATGTAAGTAAAGAACATCTTGCAAACAACAGACATTTATGGCTTCGAAGTCGCAAAATGACTGCGATCCTTAAAATTCGTAGCACCGTTTTTGGTGCAATTGATGAATATTTCAAAGGAGAAGGGTTTTATGAATATCATTCTCCAGTTTTCCAGGCAGTACAGTGTGAAGGTGGATCAGATTTATTTTCAGTAGATTATTTTGGAAAGAAAGATGTGTTCCTTGCACAAACTTGGCAATTGTACGCTGAGCCAGCAATTTTTGCACTTGAGAAAATTTATACTATCTCTCCTAGTTTTCGTGCAGAGAAATCAAAAACCTCTCGGCATCTAACAGAGTATTGGCACGCAGAAATGGAAATTGCTTGGGCTGATTTTGATACAATTATTAGTTATGGTGAGAAACTTTTGAAGCACATTGTTTCTGCCGTCCTTAAGAAGAACAAAGCAGAATTAGAAATATTGGAAAGAGATATTTCACTTCTTGAACCAGTTGTGAAAAAACCATTTGTTCGAATGACATATACTGAAGCTCTTAAAATTTTAAAGGAGAAATGTGATATGGATGTGAAATGGGGTAAAGATCTTCGAACGGTTGAAGAGGAGAAGTTAACTAAACTTTACGATGTTCCAATTATTTGCACACATTATCCAAAAAAAGTGAAAGCATTTTACATGACTGAAGACCCTGAAAATCCAGATGTTGTTCAAGGATGTGATTTTTTAGCTCCAGAAGGATATGGAGAAATTATTGGTGGGTCACATCGAGAACATGATATTGAGAAAGTGAAGGAACGCTTGGTTGCTGATGGAGAGGACCCAAAGGAGTATGAATTTTATTTAGATACTCGTCGCTATGGCTCAGTCCCACATGGTGGATTTGGTCTTGGAGTTGAACGAGTGATTGCATGGATTTGTAAGCTTGATACTATTAAGGATGCAATACCATTTCCTCGGACAATGGAGCGGTATAAACCGTAATCTTATTTTTTTAATTTTATTTTTAAATAATTTAACTACTTCTGAGTTACACTTTTAGAAACATTTAAATAGTATTCCTAATATGCTGGTTCAAACTCAGATTAAACAATAATGGTGATTAACTAATGTATCAAATGATGCCAATTGATTTTTCAACTCCATGCAAACCTCTTCAGTTGGGTGCAAGTTATGTAGCTTTTGCAGAAAGAGAGTTAGGAATTTCTTTAGACTCAGGACTTTCTGAATTAATTGATCAAGGGATACAAATTGTTGGCGATCAAAGAACAAAGTCAGGTGACTTTAGTATACTTGGAGAAATAGCAGTAGCAGAAAAATATCGGCGCGAAGGAATGATCTCTGCTGCACGAGATGTATGTACCAGCCTTCATGAAAATGTTGGTATTGGAGTTTCTACAGCATTGGCTTTAGATATTGACTTGGCTTTGAAGAACCAATGGCTTGAAACATATGTTAGCACCGGTGCAGTTTATGATGCAGCAGCGAATTGCCTAGCATCAACCGGAAAAATTTCAAGAGCTGTAATAATGGGTGCTTATACTTCTTTTTTCGAACAATTTGGATTAGATACATTAATGAGCCAAGAAGCTCTTGAAACAATTGATTTGTTAACATCAAATGCGATTAGGCGTTGTAAAGATACAGGAGATTTGACTTCGCTTCGATCACTTCCCCCAACCAGATAAACCTATATTTTTTTAAACTCTTAATTCAATTTTGTTTATATGGTACTCAACTTTGAAAAAGTCCTTGCTGAAGCCCAAGAAGAGATTGGATTCTCTTCTGAGAAAGCAGAATTTATTGTTTCAGATATTAATAATCCTAGTTCTCTTGAAACAATTGAATCTAAATATAGTAAAGCTCTTTGGACAGTTGTTGAACTTGTGAATGAGAGATATAAAGATAAGCTATCACAACCATTTAATCTGTATAACTGGATTGAATATAATCTCTCTGATGAACTTGCGTATTTTTTAAATGAAGCAAGTAATAATTGTTTGAATTATTCAGAAACCAAAAGTCCCTATAAGTTTATTGTATATTTTGGCACAAAAGGATTCATTGTTGGAATTTCACAACAAGGAAAAGGATTTGATGCTCACAATGTCTTTGAGAAAAAAATAAAAAATAATGAGGGCGCTGGTTTTTCTTTCTTTAAGGATTGTTCTTCGCTTATATTTTTTGATGACCCATTTAATGCGCGAGAGGTGTATTTTCGATATTTATTTTGAAAAGATTAATAATATTCTTGATTGATTTGACCTTTTATGTATAAATTGAAAACAATTCCAAGGGATTTTATAGTTGAGGAAGTTCCTTCTTTTGATCAAAATTCTTTGAGCCATGAAAGCAAAGGGAAATATTTGTATTTGAAGCTACGAAAGGAGAATTGGAATACTCTTTCTGCTGTTCAGAAAATAGCAAAAGCTCTTGAAATAGATTCAAAAGATATTAATTTTGCAGGTACCAAAGATAAAAATGCAATTACAAGCCAATTTGTCTCTGTTAATACAAAGGGGAAACCATTATTGGAGAAATTTCCATTAACACTGCCTTCTGGAATTTCAGTTGAATGTTTAGGTTATTCAACAAACCCATTATCTCTTGGCAATCTAGGTGGAAATAAATTCACTATTACTATTCGTAACCTTGAAGAAAAAGATTCTGTTGTTTTATGTAAAAGATTTGTTAATTATTTTGATGAACAACGATTCTCAATACATAATGTCTCCATTGGGAGATATATTGTGAAGAAAAATTTTGCAAAAGCAGCTTCTTTAGTTGATGATCCTCGGGTCAAAGAACAACTTTCACTTGATTCCAAAGATTCAGTTAAAGCTTTGCAACTGTTACCTAGGAAGTTATTAATGCTTTATATTCATGCATATCAAAGTTATTTATGGAATGAAACAGTTAGCAGATATCTTCGGATAAAATTTGGTGAATCACAAAGAGAGTTAACATACAGTCAAGGGGAATTAGTATTATCTTCTGATTCTAATTTATCTAATTTGGTTGATGTTGAGATACCTTTAATTGGGGCTCTTCCTCTTTCAGATTCAATTGATTCAGAAGTAATTAAGATTATTGAAACTCTTTTGGCAGAAGAAAAACTCAGCCGTTATGATTTCATCATCAAACAATTTTCTAATATAACTCCTGAAGGTGGAATGCGTAATCTTGTTTGTTCAATTTCTCAGTTGAAAATAGGAAAAAAAGAAGTAGACGAATTGCATGATAGTATGTGGAAACAAAAAATATCTTTTGTTCTTAGTAAGGGAAGTTATGCTACGATGTTTGTTAAATTTCTTATTCAGAAGCAGAAAAAATAAGAAAAAAAGAAGGAAAGAAAAAATTCTCAAATTATATACTAAATGAATTAACAGTATATCTTGTTCCAAGGTGACCAATGGTAACAACACCATCTGCAGCTAAATTTCCACTTGCAACGCCTGTTATTTCTTCACCACTTGCACCATAGTATACGAGTTGGTATGGATCAACTGCAATTCCATCAAGGAAAACTTTGTCTACTTCTAAAACATCAATAACACTTAGAACATATTCACATCCACTAGTTGTTTGGCAACTTGTTAAAATTGCTGTAACTATCTCTGTATTTTCTTCAAGTTCTAGTTGAATTTGGTATGCTTGACCTTCTGCAGGAAAATCTTGACTAAACCATACAATAAATCCAATGATTACTATAGAAATTACTGCAGTAATTATCATTTTTTCAGTATAATTTTTATGGGCCAGTGATCTAATTGGTCTTTGTGATTTACTTATAGTTGACCTTGACCTAACTGGCTTTTTTCGTGTTCTTTTTTTAACTGCTTTTTTGCGGGCTGCCATTTTTTTACCTCACTAATAAGATTTTAATTATTAAATTAATTATGTATTAAATCAATTTGAGTATTTTAATCTTTCTCTCTTTTATTTTACTTATTTCTTAAATATTTTTTTAAGAGTCCTTCTTGTTTCAGCAAGAACCTTAGTTGGACTCTGGTCACCATTAATTGTGTACAATATCCCATCTTTTTTGAAGTATTCAATCAAAGGGGCTGTTTCTTTGTGATATTCTTTGAATCGTTTTTCAATAATCTTTGGGTTGTCGTCTTTTCTTCGAATAAGTTTTGATTTACAATTATCGCAGATCCCTTTTTTCTTTGGCGAAAAGAAGATTAAGTGATATTGCGCTCTGCAATTAGGACATAACCTTCTCTGACTAAGGCGTTTAATTACCTCTTTTTTTGGAACTTCAAGATAAAGGACAGCATTTATTTTAATTCCCATTTGTTTGATATAATCTGCTTGCTGCACGGTTCTTGGAAATCCATCAAGTAAAAATTTGCGTTTTTTTAGTAACAATAAATACACTAGGTCAGAAACAAAATTTCCTGGGACTAACTTCCCCTTAGCAGTGTATTTTGCAATTTCTTTTCCCACAATCGTATCTTTTGCAATTTCTGCCCTTAATAGGTCTCCCATGTATAAGTCATATAAAGAAAACTCTTCACTTATTTTTTCTGCAACTGTGCTTTTACCAGAACCTGGGGGTCCTAACAAAACCAGTTTCATTGAAGATGCCATAGTATGAGGGAGGCCATTTTGGCTTATATATCTGTTGATTTGTAATAGGAGCAATTGGTTGGTAGAAAACTTTATAAGAAGCCCATATTGTGATCTTTATATTATGGGATTTATGGGTCGAAGGGGCAGACGGGATAAGAAACCAAAAACAGCAACACAGCTTCAAAAAGATATTGAAGCCTTAGATTTTCGCCTTGAAACTGAAGCCCTTAAATTTTCTGAAGAAAAAAAAATTCGAGCTACTATTCGTGAGCTCAAAAAAGAAAAAGCATCATATCTTGCGCGTATTAAAAAAGTTGTAGATTCTCGTATTTCAAAGAGTGGAGTTTCTAGGGGCAGGATTTCAGTTACGAAAGAAGTTCCTTCAGAAGAATTAGTTTCAGATTATTCTACTAGGATTAAAAATGCACGTTTGGCTAAACAGCAAACACATGCAGAATTTGCATCGTTCTTGAATGAAAAAGAAAGTGTTGTAGCTAAGTGGGAATCTGGTAATCTGCGTCCAAGTTTAGAAACTGCTAAAACTCTTGAGAAGAAATTGAAAATAACTCTTGTTGTTGAGGGTGGGGTTGATACAGCAGATGCTGGAGACATTATTAAATCATTAACTCCAGTTAAAGGAACAAAAAATGCTACCCTTGGTGACCTTGTTAAGGTTAAAGTAAGAAATAGGTAATAGTTTATCATTCAAATAATTCTCTCTTGAAAGAACTTCCACAAAATATCCTTGTTTTCGATAGCTATGTGAATTAATATGAAATATTGGATGTTTAGTACAATAATTTCAATTACAAGAAACCAAAAAAAATCTTGTGTAAAGAGAATTAATGGTGTAATAGCAAAACTGAAAAAAAGAAGATAGAATAATTTTTTGTATCTCTTTATTTTCATATGTTTACGAACCATGTTAATGAATACAAGAGCAAAGAATACTAAAAATACATCTGAAATACTCCAAAGAATTCCTTCAATCTTTGCAAATGTTAAAAATTGAGCAGCTGAAATTGAAAGCATTATCATTCACTCTCTTCAACAGTTTTTATAGCAGTATTATTAATTGATTTTTTTTCTAAATGTTTTTTAATAATCTTATGTGCTTTGTATACAAGATATGCAATATATCCTTCTACTAGCACCCAAAAGAGTCCAAAAAGAAGGCAAATTATGTAAAATGTGTTTCTATCAATTTCTGGCAACATGTTTTAGTTTCTCCTTATTTTTAACA
>CAYTOG010000051.1:0-6200 GCA_964439765.1 uncultured Methanosarcinales archaeon | reverse complement strand
TTAATAGATGCAACAACAGATATTAAAGATCTCTCATTGATTTTTTTAACAAACCAAAGGATTTATATATCTGTACCATTGGAATGTTAAATGGGTTTATGCCATGGATAAATTAGACAAAAAAGACTATCAAATTCTGTATTATTTGGACCTAAATGGTCGAGCATATTACTCAGAAATTGCTAAGAAAACAAAGCTTTCAAAGCAAGTTGTGAAATATCGTGTTGAAAGATTAGAAAAATTAGGCATTATTCAAGGATATTATACACAATTGGATCTTTCAACTTTAGGTTTAACCACTCTTAGAATTTATTTGAAATTTCATGGGATTGACAAAAAAAATAAACTTAAAATTATTGGGGACCTTAAAAAAAATAAAAGTATTTGGGCCTTAGGGCAAGTTGCTGGTAAATGGGATTTGAATATGGCAATGAGTAAACCCCATATTGTATCTTTTCAACAAGAGTGGGATGACATTTTACATAATTACTTAGAGCATATCAGAGATTATAATGTTGTTATTTATTCTTTAATTCATAGATATTCTAGGTCTTATCTCATTGGTAAAGAAGATGAGAGTGAACAGAAAATATTTGGAAGTTATAAGTTGGCAAAAATTGATGCTAAAGATTTGTCGATTCTTTTACATATGACAGATAATGCAAGAATTTCATTATTAGAATTGAGTCAGAGAATAAAAATTTCTCCTGAGGCAATTAGTAAGAGAATAAAGCGTTTAGAAAAAAAGAATGTTATTCAAGGATATAGGGCTAGAATTAATATTAATAAATTAGGATATAATTATTATAAAGCAGACATTAGATTAAAAAATTATTCTCAATTAAAGAATATCTTATCATTTTGTCAAAGGCACCCTAATATTTATCAAACAAACAGAACCCTTGGTGGAGAAACTCTTGAAATAGAATTTCATGTAAAAAAAAATTCAAGAGATGTTCAAAATATTAGAAGATATAGCAGATAAATTCAATAATCCAATAGATTTTTATGATTATATTGCAATTAAAAATGTAGAAAAGTATTGGCATGATCAAGGTAATCATTATTTACTTAGTACAGTTGAATTATGAAAAATTAATTCTAACTTAATAAAATGATAAACCTTCTACCTTCCCTGTGAAGTATTCTCTGTCTTCATTTGTTATTAATCCTTGAAGTTCTCTTGGGATATGGGCATCAACATCAACTCCATTATTATTACAATTAACTGTAGAAATAACTTCTCTTGATGATCCTTCTAAAAATTTTGTAAATAATATTGTTCTTGGAACTCCTCTAGTTTCCTGAATTTCAATTCTATATCCTAAGTCTATTTTTGATCCTTTAACTAATGTTAATGATCCAAGTCCAGTTGATATGCATCTGTAAGAATTCTCATCTATATCATCTTTTGTTGCTTGAGGTATTACTGCATTATGGCATTGCCTCATGATCTCTTCTAAAACTCTTTGTTGATCAGTTGGAATGTATCTTCCAAGTTTAAACCCAACTCCTGCTACTGGTAAAGCTAAACCAATTATTTCTGGTTCTGCAATACCTCCTAAATATGCTCCTAACCCAACTGCTCCTCCAACTACTGCTCCAACTCCACCTAAAATTTTCTTTTTTCCAAATATATGGCGAGCTCTTGATTTTGCTGCGTGTCTATATAATAATTGGGCATCTCGTTGAAATCTTATTGCTTCTTCTACTTCTTTTTCACTTGCTCTTATGTTTACTAGTTTATCAATAGTAGTTTGAATTCCAACATCTTCTCTAAATTCTCTTCCACCGACAAAATTCCAAACTAATGTGTTTCTTCTCATTAAATCATTTTGAAAATGGCTTTGTTATAAAGTTTACTGTAAAATTTTGTATTATTTATTGTTTTTTTCTTATTATGTTGTTAGAAAAAAAATAATTTTTACTTTTTTTAGTCTTTAATGTTTTCTAAAGTGTAAAATATCGACGTTAAAGCCTTTTTTATTATAGAAATGTTTTTAAGGCCATTTTCTTTTAATGATGTTAATCCATTTTAAATGGAGTAGGTGAAAATAACTATGAAAAATAAAATGAACATATTGGTAGTTTCTCTTGTTGTCATTTTGTTACTCTTTTCTTTGAGTTCATGTGGCAAAAGAGCAGGATTAGGAGATACAGAATCTGAAGAAGAAGAAATAATTGAAGAAGAAAGCGATGTAGTTGATTCAGAAGATGATCTTGCCGAAACTGAAGAAGAAGAAGTTGAAACAGTAGAAGAAGTGTCTTTATCATTTACAACACACACTGTTACAACAGATGCTAGTGGAGCAAGATACGCTTATGCTGCTGATATTGATGGAGATAATGATTTAGATTTATTATCTGCTTCAGCTGATGATAGCAAAGTTGCATGGTATGAAAATGTTGATGGTACTTTTACTGCTCACACTATAAGTACTGATGCTAATGGAGCACATTGTGTTCATGCAGAAGATGTTGATGGAGATGGAGACATGGATGTTTTGTCAGCTTCAACAATTGATGATAAAATCGCATGGTATGAAAACGATGGTTCAGAATCTTTTACTGAACAAGTTATTGCAACAGATGTAGATGGAGCACACTTTGTTTATGCAGATGATATTGATTCTGATGGTGATATCGATGTTTTAGCTGCTGTACAGTTTGGTAATGAACTTAGATGGTACGAAAATGACGGTAATAATGGTTTTACTTCCAACACCGTTGATACTGATTCCGTATTAATTAAGAATGTACAAACAGCAGATATAGACTCAGATGGTGACTTAGATTTGATTGCTGCTTCATGGGATGATAGCACAATTGCATGGTATGAGAACGATGGATCAGAGACTTTTACTAAGCATGTAATTAGTTCCGATGTTGCTCAAGCAAGGTCAGTTTATTCAGCAGATATTGATTCTGATGGTGACTTAGATGTTCTTTCAGCTTCAGTTTCAGGTGGAACAATTGCATGGTATGAAAACGTTGACGGTACTTTTACTGAACATATTGTTTCAAGTGATGCAAAATCCGCTAGAACTGTCTATGCAATAGACATGGATGATGATGGAGATATGGATGTCTTATCAAATGCTAAATCAAGTAATGTTGTATGGTATGAAAACGATGGTTCTGAATCGTTTGAAATGCACATTATTGCTGAAGATGCTGAAGAAACAACTTTAGTTTCAGCTGCTGATTTAGATGGTGATGGAGATATTGATGTATACTCTTCTTCATCTATTGATAACACAATTGCATGGTATGAAAATATCTAGTTTTTTTTCTTTTTTTTTTTCCTTTTTTTATTTTAATTAATTATTTTATTACCCGAACCTTTTATTAAGTTCTTTATGTTTCTTTTTTGTTGAATGGAAGGTGTTACTAATGCTCCAAAGGTGCATGATTTAGTGGAACTTGAAACAGAACTTACTCTTCGTGGAATGAGTAGTAGTACCAAAGAGAGTTATTGTAAATATAATGCACAGTTCTTATCATTTATTGGAAAAGAAGCTTCTAAAATAAATCGAAGTGATGTTAAACGGTTTTTGGCAATGGAAATTGGTAAAGGCCGCGCTCCACGTAGTGTGAATCTTATTCGCTCTGCACTTTTGTTTTATTATAATGAAGTTCTTGGAAAAGGTTTTGCAGGAATAAAAGTTCCAAAGATTTCACGCTCGCTTCCAATTTATTTAACTAAAAATGAAATGGTTTTGTTAATTGACTCTGCTGGTTCACAAAAAAGTCGTTTGATCATTAAATTACTTTACAGTTCTGGACTTCGAGTTTCTGAATTATGTCAACTTAAAGTTGAAGAAATTGACTTCAACTCTGGGAAAGGCTATGTTAGGAAAGGTAAAGGTGGAAAAGATCGTTTATTTTTTATGGGAAAATCACTTTCAACTGATCTGAAAACTTATGTTAGTTCTCGCGAATCTGGACATTTGTTTATTAATAATGTTGGATCTTCTTTGTCAGAAAGAAACGTGCAAAAAATAGTCTCTGGTGCAGCTAAACGTGGTGGAATTAACAAAAAAGTAACTCCTCATAAACTTCGTCATTCATTTGCAACACACCTGCATGATTCAGGTACTTCTATTCGAACTATTCAAGAATTACTTGGGCATTCAAATTTGCAGACTACTGAAATCTATACCCATGTGAGTGCGAAGAAACTTGAGGATGTGAAAAATCCACTGGATGAATTAGAGTGATTATCTCCTTTTAAACCAAACAATTATATATGTATTTTACTTTCTTTTTTCTATGTCTGCTCAAAATTGGCTTCAATCGCGTCCTTGGTGGCATTCTTATAGGCAAATTAGTGAAAAACGTCTTCCATTTTGGGTAAAGATAATAAGTTTTGTAGCACCACTTACTGTTTTACCTCAGTTATATCAAATTTGGTTTTTGAAGCAAACTGATGGTGTTTCTGTTATTACATGGGTTTTATTTATGGTGATGGGACTCCCTATATTCTTGTATGTCTTAAGTCGTGAAGAATGGAATTTAAGTTTAATGTATGGAATTTATCATGTTTTTTATGTTGTTATATTACTTGGATTGTTTTTATATTGAATTTTATTACTTTTTATCAAAAAGTTTATAAATATGTCTCTTTTTAGTAGTGATTATGGTAGATGATCTAAGTGCAGTAGTAGGAATGGTAGGACTTCTTGCAGCGCCATTTTTGGGAGCAGCAATTCCTAGTTGTGTTGAGTTAGGTTCTGATGTATGGCATGATCGTTATTCTTTTGATGAAAGTCATCCAAGTTTATCTATTCCTTATAATGAAGGCTTTCCTGAAGTTTGTCGAGGAATTAATACTGATTTAGATGCATGTGCTTATAAATTGCTGATGGACGGAAGTTTATATGAGTAGGAATTATTAAATATCAGTATTTCTTTATTTTTGTTATGGTGATGAGACGTTTAGCTATTCTTTTTATTATTGTTTGTTTTAGTACACTTTTTTTGATATCTTGTGGATATGTTGAAGATGATTCTGCTGTTGAAGATTTAGAAGAAAGTGAAACTGATGAAGAAATTGAATCAACTGATGAACTTGAAGAGGAAATTGAAGTAGAAGAAGAAAAAGTTGCTTGCTCTGTAAATGATGATTGTTCTTGGGGAGAATATTGTGTTGAAGGAGTTTGTTTGAAGACAAGTGATATTTATGACACTGAAAGTAGTTGCGAGGAGATGTGTAACTTTGCTGAAGTTGAAGTGCAAACAAGTGATGGAGATGAATTAACTTTATCTCGTGGGCAAGGAAGTTATACTGCTGCTGGAGCAGTTGAGTGGAAATTACTTTCAAGCGCAGATTATTGCAAAGGTGAAGAAGAGACACCTATAGCAATTGAACTTATCATGAAAAATTCTGGAGAAATTATTGAAGAAAAAGTGATTATTCTTGAATTAGAAAAGGTGTCAGAAGTTATTACTCATCCACAAATAAATAGTATTTCTTTTACTTTAGAAGTGTATGATTATGTTGAGACTTGTGGTTAAATAGTAGTAATAGTTTTTTTAAATTAATGTCCATTAATAATTCCTAAGTTTCTTCCTAGTTCTTTTACAAGCCTGTGACCATATTGCTGCTCTACAAAAACTGAATATGATGGGTCGCCTTCTAAATATGTTCTATAAGCTGTTGGTATACCTGTTTGTTGAAGTGTTTCTGTAAGTATTTCTGTTGCATGTCTTCCACCATTTAGTTTTCTTGCAAGATCCATTCCTGCTCCAACAAGCGCGATTCTTGAAAGTGGCCCTCTTGTATCTACTCTGTGATTTCCTTCATAGAGATCAGACATTAATTGGTCGTGTGTTGGAGTCAAGCGAATAATATGTGCTCGTTGGTTTGTTCCATCAATTAAATGATCAACACTTACATCATGTCTTCCAAATAATTCTCCAACTGCACCACCTGATCCTGGCCTATCAGAAATGTCTTTTACAATAACTGCAGTTAAACCTGGAACATATGCAATTGCTTTTACACCATAGCTTTCTGTGTAAGGTTTTCCTCCAATTCTTGTTCCTGGAAGATCTGGATGAAGACTACTTTTGATAATTAAAGGAGTTCCACTATCCATTGCAGGACGAATTGCAAGTTGTTGAATTATTCCTGCACCCCAACCAGCATATAGATGTGCTTCTAAATATGTAAGTTCTCTTAATGGATCAAGCCCTTC
>CAYTOG010000050.1:0-6524 GCA_964439765.1 uncultured Methanosarcinales archaeon | reverse complement strand
GGAGATCTTCACCAAATGTTTACAAAACATACACAAAAACATTTGTTTTTGGTACACAGGAAATTTTACAAAATTTCCAAGGGTTTGATAAAAAGAGGTGCACCTTTGGTAGCACTAAAAATTAGAAAGCGGGCCTGGGGAGATTTGAACTCCCGGTCTACAGCTGACTCTTGCCGTTGATAACTATTATTATTGTTATATTTGGCAATAGGAGGCTGTCGCCCTATTTGCCTTACAGCAAATCCGTCAAATCTTTGGATTTGAAGTATCCAGGCTAGGCTACAGGCCCGCAATAAGAGTAAAGATATATGTTTTTTATAAATGTGTTAGGTAAAATTTCCGGAACACTAAAAAAGCCAGAAGATATCTTTTTCTTTTGATGGAAGGAATAGTACATTTTGATAAGAAAGCTAGAATTTCATTTCGAGCACGTAGAGCAGAGCACAAAAGAAGATTTGGGGGGTCTGCAACTGAAGAAGTAAGACATCAAGTTGCAATTGAAATGCTTCAAGCTTTTGTGTCTCATCGAGGGGAGAAACATATTCCTGCAATGTTTAATGCGTTAGAGATCTTCATTAGAAAAACTGCTCCAATAATTGAAGATATGCATCAAAGATTGAAGTTGCGTAATGCAAAAATCTATAAGGATGTAACTGGCGATCTTATCCGTAGAAGTTTGAGAGCTGAATTGAAAGATGCACAACGTGGCCTTTATCATTATCAGATAATTCATAATGTTCTTCAGAATAGATTGTCTATGCTTTCATCACATTTTTCAATGCCAGATTATCTCCAAGAGAATTATGGGATCTCTAGAGAAAGCAGTCGTTTCTATTCTGCTGATCTTGAGCTTCTTTGGGCTTCAACATATGGCCTTCTAATTGACAGGATCCGCCTTATTATATCTAAAATTGAAGAAATGCATTTACTTCTTGTGAAACAAATCGCAATGTATAACAAGCTTGGATCACCTCATATTTTTATTGAATCAATTGCAACAGAAGAGGGGATTCATATTGAATTTCAAAAAGAGAGAGATGCATTTAGAGAAGTAGTTAATTTAACAAAATTGAGCTCTCATGAAATTGCTCAAATTCAAAAAATATTTTTTGCACAAATGTTCCACCTTAAACAAACATTAGTGACCTATGTTAATATTGTTAGAAGTGGAATTGATAAGCAATATCCTGAAGAAGCAAGTGCTCTTGAAAAGGCGTTAGTTGCAGCTGTCTTTTTAGTAAAGCTCGCAGCAATTTGTTTGAATATTAAAAAAAATGTTTTGCGAAAAACATCCCGTCTTGGAACAAGAGTTATTGAGAGAAAATTAACTATTTTCTCAGAAAAATCAAAAGATTTACTTTTAGCAATTAATGTTGATCCAAAAGCATTCTTACGAAATGCAGGACATCTTTTGAAGATGATTGAGAGTTTACCTGAATTTGCGTAAAGCATAATTAATTTCTTCCTAATCCATTAAACCTTTTGGAAATAAGTTGAATACTAATTGTTCTTGGGCTATGTGGAAGTCTTGTTCTTGAATTATTGCACCATAATCTTTACGTAGTTTTCTGGAAAAATGATCTACGCCTTTGCTATTTTGAAATGCTGTCATAAACACCAAAGTGAAACTTGCAATGTCAAAGAATGCGTATTTAACATTTGTATTGTGTTGTACATGTTTTCTCAAAGAAGCCATATTTTCTTGAGAGACATTTTTCAAGTTAATTGTGAACAGAAATTCAGTAAAACCTAGTTTGCGTAAATTAATTTCTGGAAAATATTTTATGATTGTTCCTTGTTCTTCTAATAATTTTATTCGATAACGTACAATTTCAAATGTGAGATTTAATTCTCTTGCCATCTCAACATAATTTTGATTAGAATGTTTTGTTATATGTGCCAAAATTTTTTTATCAGTGTTATCAATGTTGTGTTTTTTAATAGTTCTTTTTTTTTGTTCAATATGTTCTAATTCTAAATCTTGATATATCTCTGCTGGGAGGTGATCTACTCGTAGTATGTCTTCAGAAAAAAATGTTTGGTAAGTGTTTAGTTTTTGACCAAAATGATCTATTATACCTTGAATAATCTTATGAAAATGATCAATGTCTTTTATCACAAATTCCGCAAAAATATCCCATTGGCCAGATAAGGTAACTACCCAATTAGAGAATAAATGGTCTTTGAAGTAATTTTGAATGTTTTTATGTTCTTCAAAATCATCATTAAATCTCAAAAGAAGACAGAATGTATGTAACTTAAGAGATCCTGGGTTGACCACAACTGAGAAATATTTGATAATTCCTTGTTCTATTAACCTTTCTTTACGATATTTAACTGCATTTTTGCTTAATTTGATTAGTGAAGATAGCTTTGTATCACTTAGCCTTGCATTTTTACTAAGATAATAGAGCATTTTTTTATCTTTTTTGTCAAGTATATGGGCCATAAAGGCCAATTACTTGTAACTATATATAAGTTTTTCCCTATATTCGCAAGAAATTCTCCCAAACATTGTTATACTATGTTATTGACTACTAATTAGAAGCAAATAAACAAAAACAATGGTGGTGAAATAAAATGATATCAAAACAAATGAGAGATGGATTGATTGGTGTGTGGCAAGAATCCGCAGGAATTGATAATACGTATACTCACAGTATGGGAAAAAAAGTGAAACAGCAAAGTATTGCTGGACAACTTGGATTGAAATCAGAAGAGCTAGCAGCACTTATTGCAAATGGTGGTGGGTCTGTAGGAGAAGTTGTCATTGCAGTTTCAAAAGCAAAAGCAGTTCACACTGCAGATGGAAATCCTTGGGCTGAGTATTAACGTTACATGAGAGAGATTTGAAACAATGGTAAACAGAAGTAAGGTAAGGAATAAGAGAAATTGGGCAGAGTGGCGGAGTGCGGGAGCAGTGGATAATATTCATAATGCACATGCAAGAACTCTTATGGAATTGGTAAAACAGGTTTCTTTTGTAGTTACTGGATATAAGGAATATGTAGTTCTTGATAGATCTTCTGGAAGGTACTCTAAGATTATTCCTGTGCAAGTAGAAGAATTCGCTCCAAAACCACTTCAAATTAATTTACCTGCGGGTGTGCATGGAACTTATTGGCCAAGTTTTGTGCGAGATGTGAGGCCCATTCTTGTGAAACAAGCACGTAATGGGAATCTAGATCTTGGTATAGCAGAAGGCGGTATGTATAATGCAGTATTGTATGAGGTTAGTCTTAAGGATCCATCTGAAACAAGAGATTCTGAATGTACCGGCGTGTATAGGCTAGCGAAAGTTAAACTTAGATAAAACATGAAAGGTGAAAAAAAATGAACACGAAATTAATTGATATGGTGTGTACAGCAAACTTTGGACGAAGTCCATTTGCTGAACTTGTTGCAAGGCAACATTTGATAAAAACAGGAGCATTTGGAGAGTATGATACAATTTCAAGTGGAACAGGAGTTGCTGAAATTAAAGAACGAATTGCTGCACCTCAACGTTTAACTGGTAATAAACGCAATCCATACAAAGAAATGATTGTGCGTAAGGCCTTTGAACGAGGAGATGTTTTCGCACAAGACGAATCAGATGTAATTAAAGCTGCTCTTCAAAAAGATGGAGATGCAGATGTTCTGACAAGATATTTTCTGCATGCAGTAGATCTATTTGAACAAGAAGAAGATGCGCACCGAAGGGGAGCATTAGAATATTTTGGTATTGAAGGTGCATTGAAAGATGGGCAAGATCAAACAATTGCACAAGCTGATAGAATTGCAGTCTTATCTATGGGTCTTCGAAATAACGCTGTAGTACAAGAGATATATGCAGGCTCTGGTATTTCTCCAGTAATTGAGACCTTAAGTAATTATGCATTACGAGAGACTGGTGCAGAAGTTCCTAATGCTTTTGGAAAACATAATGATGCATATCTCAGAACTGCGGAAGCAATTGTAGCACAGGTTCCAATTGCACTTGAACGATTGTTAGGATAGAAATTTGCAAAAGAACATTTGGAGGTTGTAGGTGATGGAATGGATAAAGCTGTGGACAGACCAAAATCATTATTTTTTTGATTTACATTATGCTTTGTTAAATTATGGTCCTAGAACAGATGAACTGTTTGGAACTGGCCTTAAGCAAGCAGTTATTTTTACAAAAGGGAACCATGCAGAGTTTTATTTGACAAAGAATGAATTGGAGAGACAAAGAGAAAAAGGATACCATCTCTTAATGGATTCTCAGAGAAGATCCTTTTTAGTTACAAGATTACAACAAGCTATTGTATTAATGAGGCAGAAGATCTCTTCTTTAATTACATTAGATCTTTCTTCTCTTTCAAATGAAGAACTCACAGATGCAAATGGTTTTGGTAAAGCATTAAATGACCTTTTTATCTGTTATTTGATGACGCAACCTCATAAGACTGGCAAGTTAGAGGAAGAATTAAAGCGGTTGATTTCAGAAATTGACTCAGACCATGTGAATGAAATTTTTGCTGAACTTTGTGAAGCAGAATATGGTTTTGAGATCCCTGAAGAGAAAAAAGAATTATTTGATTCTTTTCTCAAACTTGGGGAGATTAAAGATATTAATCTTCGGCTTGCACGAATTCCCATTCAGAAAGTAAAGAGAACATTACATAAGAAGTATAGTTCAATTATTGACTTACATAAGCATAAGGCTCTTCAAGAGATCTCCTCTGTGTTAAGTGACCTCACTGAACTTCGTTATGAGGCGCGTCTTGTCTGGATGGAGGCAATGTATTACAATGAACTGCTTACTCATAATATTGTGCGTCGGTTTTCTTTGCCAGTTGAAGATTTTCATACATATGATTTAGAAGAAGTAGGTTCTTTACTAAAAGAAGGGAAAAAAGTATCTCCTTCTATATTAGCAGAGAGACGAAAAGGTTTCCTTAAGATTTTGAATTCTGGAGAGATCACAACGTTTGAAGGAGAAGAAGCGCTTGAACAATTAGATCTCTTTAAACAAAGCAAGCAAAAAACAAAAGAACTTCGTGGTTCTCTTGCATCAAAGGGCCAAGGGAAGGTTCGTGGAAAAGCAGTTGTTCTTAGTTATAAAAAGGCGCATGAACATACTGAAAAGATTTCTAATATGGAACAAGGACAAATACTCATATCAGAAATGACACGTCCAAATATTCTTGTTGCTTGTGAAAAAGCAGGAGCTATTGTAACAGATGAAGGCGGCATTTTATGTCATGCATCTATTGTTTCAAGAGAATTAGGTATCCCTTGTATTGTTGGAACACAAAGAGCAACAGAGATGATCCAAGATGGTGATTTAGTTGAAGTAGACACTGAAGAAAATATTGTCCGTTTGTTACAACGCTTCTCAGAAAATTAATTTTTTTCTTTTCTTTTTTTTTTCTTTTTCAAAATATAACATTTGCTCTTGTTTCTTTGTGTCAATAATTAATGACCAAATAGTATAATGTTTTTTGCCGTGTGCAAACACTTCATTTCTTGTTGAGTGCAAAAATCGAATAAGTGACTTTGGCGTGATCTCATCTTTTTTGGTATTTAAATATTGCAAAATTTCATAGTATCTTATGTAACTATTTGCTGCAGGGTTATCTTCGAATATGGTATCCTCTTTTGCAAGTTTTGGATCAACATAATCATTTGTGTGAATTAAGATTCTGTTCTTTGGTTTTAAGATCTTAAACTTATTTGAATCATGTTCCACAACGGCCATTGCTCCAGATTTGTCTGCAATAAAGAAATTTTTTGGAACAGCACAAGGAGTTTCTTTGAATTTCTTCAATGCTTGTGTTACAGTTTTGCAATTTTGTGCAATAAGTTGCATAATATGTGTGGGGAGAAGACCATAGTCCCATTTATGACAATGAGCAAAAGTGAGACCAATATACAAGCCGTGTTCATTAATGCAGTCTTCTGCTTCAAAATGGTCCGGTGATCTCATTGAAGGAAGGACGTTCATATCAGAAATTCCAATATAGTGATGTTTGTTTTTTTCAGCAATTTTATGAACTTGAAATAGGCGTTTTGCATTATTGCTCCAATCATAATTTCTTGCAACAAATGATCCATTTTTGTTTGTTATGCCAAAAATAGAACAACCAGGGTGTTGAGCTCCAATTTTTTGTTTTGTGGTTTTTTGTTTTTGTTGTGATGCTATAAGAAAATGTGAGTACACTTGTTCTTTTGGAAGCATTAATTTTTCTGCAATTACATCACAAAAAATGATTTTTTGAATGAAATGTTTCTGATAAATCTTAATTTGTTTTTGAAGTAATTTTTTTTTTGCAATTTTGGTTTCTTTTAGGATCTTTTTGTTAATATTTTTCAAAGAAGCATCTGCAATTTCTTTTGTTGTACCTACGATTGTTTGAATCTTCATACTTTAATAGAAATAATTTTACTTTATAATGTGCTAGAATCAAAAGTTGCGAATATGTGTATTTGAGTATTGGTGAGTGATATTTTTCAACTCCATACAAAGCTTTTTATAATTATTAAAATAGGAGAAAGAC
>CAYTOG010000049.1:1604-6580 GCA_964439765.1 uncultured Methanosarcinales archaeon | reverse complement strand
TTGGATATTCGCTATTATATGATTTTGACGTTTTATTACCCATGAGTGTAAGATGTCCTGCATGTTCTGGTCTGGCTCACGTAGAGTGTTATGAGGACTCTATATCGGAATTAACGGGCATTTTTGTACTCAAAGTTCGCTGCTGGATAGTCTGCATTGATTGTGGTCTTGAAAAGAATATGGAGGATTTCAAAAATGAGGTGTTTGTGCCATGATACCTCATAATTTTTCTTTAAAAATACTTGTCTTGTTCTTTTTGATATTATCATCTTATGTTGTAATTGATGCTTATGCTGTGGGATTGATCAGTGCACCTACATTAACTGCTACAAAACAAACAGATTCAGCTGCAATTGATCTTTCATGGACTACTCCCACAACTTTGAACGGTCATACTATAACGGGTTATAAGATTCAACGAAGTACGGATGATGTAACTTATTCTGTTTTAGTAGCTGATACTGGTTCCACTGGAACAACTTATACTGATTCTAGTTTATCACTTAATCAAATATACTATTACAAGGTTCAGGCATTAGATGAAGCTGATGTTGCAGGCACTGAATCCAATTCTGCATCTGCCACTACAAACAATGTTCCTTCACAAGTAACAGGATTGACTGCTACAAAACAAACAAACGTATTAACAATTGATCTTTCCTGGACTGCTCCATCAAATGGTGGCAGCACTATAACTGGTTACCAAATTGAACGAAGTCTAGATAATTCTTCGTGGTCTGATCTGGTAGCAAACACGGGAACTACATCTACTACGTATTCTGATACGGGTCTTTCACAAGGAACCATCTATTATTATCGAATATCTGCTATCAATGCATTGGGAACTGGAAGTGCATCTGATGTAGCATCAGATACAACAAACAGTGCACCATCTGCACCCACCCTAAATACTGTCACAGAACAATTAGGTGCACAACTGATACTTTCATGGACTACGCCTGCAAATGGTGGTAGTACAATAACTGGTTATCAGATTGAGAGATCATCGGGTAGTGGATTTTCTGTTATTGTAGCAGATACAGGAACCACATCAACTACGTATTCTGATGAAGGTTTAGAAAGAAATGTAGCTTACACCTATCGAATTTCTGCATTAAATGCAATTGGAACAAGTTCAGTATCAAATGAAATATTGTCTGAAGAAACATCAAAAAAAGGCAAAGGTGGACACACTACACCACATAGAATTATAAAATTTATTGAAACAAGCGTTCACCCATACAATGTAATTTCCATAAATGATGTTGCAATTTCAGTAGAGATAAAAAGATCAGTTGACAATTATGCAACCATCGAAGTAGGCGAAAAAGCAAGTCTACAGTTCACATTGCAAAATGATGAAGGAGGAGATAATGCCGAAATCATAGAATTGTATGTAGAAGATGCAAAGACGGGATTATTATCTAAATCTGATACATATCTTACTTGGAAGAAAGATACAGGCATAGAAATGATTGATCCTAGTGGATTATTCAAGCACGTATCAGTATCGATATCCCCATCTGAATCAGCCATAGATTATGTTTACACTATTGAATTTGCAAGTACACTTGAAAAATCAGACATCATGTTCAAGGTGTATGATGAAGATCTTAGACATGTAGAAACTCTAACCATACCTGACGCATTAAAAGTAATTCCAATGAAAAAAGAACCTCTTGCAGCAACTACATTAAAGCCAATTGCAAGCATGTGGTCGTCGGGAATTATCAGTGATGTGAAATTTGTTTCAACTTTAGAGAAGATGATTGCAACAGGTGAACTTGAAATTGAAAATATTGAAAGATTTAGAGCTGAAGAGACTGCAGAATTTTTCTCGTCATTTGAATTTATTCCGGCTGTTCATGTAACAAAATATGAACAGAATTATCAGAAGATAATGGGTTCCATAAGTAACGAGTATTTCTTACGGAGTCAGTTACTATACATTGATGTCATTGATTCAGATGGATTCAAAGAAACTTTAAGAATTGCTGTAAACAGAGACATGAACTTTAGTGTTTTGTATCCACTTGAACATGGTGATCCTTCTGGATCTTATGAAATGATTAGTCATTATGTTGGAATGAAGAGTACTCCTTCAGAATTTTATCTATATAAAGATGGAGAGCAATCATTTGTAGAAGAAGTAGAACAAGAATTTGACATCCCTGAGTGGGTATATGAGGATGCAAAGTCATGGGGTTCAGATGAAATTTCTTATTGGGAATTTATCAAGGCAGTTGAATTCTTAATTAAACAAGGAGTGGTACAAGTATGATGAGACGATCAGTTTCTAGTTTACTTGTAATGTGTGTTCTTGTATCGGGTACGCTTGTACCTGGATTTACAATCATTCCTTCTTTTGCACAGGTTTTAGATGACAACATTCCTCCAACATTTGGTTTATCAAGTAATATTCAACGTGAGGCAACAAGTGGGTTAGGTGCACCTGTAACATACATTGCTCCTATAGCCTCCGATAATGTAGGAGTTGTAAGTATTGAGTGTAATCCCTCACCAGGTTCAATCTTTTCAATAGGAATCTCTATTGTAATATGTACTGCAAGTGATGCTGCAGGAAATACGGCAGAAACAACATTTCAGGTAATAGTTGAGGATTCTACTGCACCCACGCTCTCATCAATTTCACCAATATCCATAATAGCTACTATTCCACAAATCCAACTTTCACTAGTTGCTCCAAGTGTGACTGATTTGGTAGATCCATTCCCAAAAGTAACCAATAATGCCCCCGAATTCTTCCCACTTGGAGAAACTGTTGTAACATGGACTGCAACTGACTTTTCAGGAAACATTTCTACTACCGAACAATTAATTTCTGTAAATGCATCTGAGGTAGAAGTTGTGGCACCTTCTCGTATTCTTGTTGAAGCAACATCACTTGAGATGACAGCATCTGAGATTGATTTTGGTATTTTACTAAAAAATAATTTCTCAGATTCAACTACTTTGACAAGTAATGCCCCCGAATTCTTCCCACTTGGAGAAACTGTTGTAACATGGACTGCAACTGATGTGCTGGGAGTTACAAAAACCATCTCTCAAATCATATCGATAGTTGATACTACTCCTCCAAAGATCTTTGCAAAAATGATTCCAATTGTAGTAGGAGAAGATGAAGGAACATTCAGTGTAAAACTTGAAGTGTATGATGCAGTTGACTCTATTCCCATTACATCATCTGAAATTAATGGAGTAAATGTAGTATCAGAACAACTTGTAAAATTGGAAATTTCACAAGATGAAAAAATAAAACAGGACAAAGGTGTAGTTGAGATTGAAGGGTCAAGTTTTATTCTTGTGGTTCAATCTACTGACTTTTCAGGAAATAGTAATTTAGTATCTATACCAATAACATTTGCTCCTATTGAGGAAGTACCTGAAGAGATAATCGTCGAGGAAATAATACCAATTGAGGAAATAATTGAAGAGTTAGAAGAGACTGAATTTGTATTTGTGTCGGAATTAGAAGAGCATGCAGAAACTATGACCAAATTATCAGAACAAATCTTTGCTCAAGAACAGATTAAAATTGAAAAGTTAAGAGCTGAGATGTTAGAAAGACTCAAAATTGCAGATCCAGATGACATAAACAATCTTGAAAAAGAACTAAAAGAAGACATCGAAGATGCAAAAGAACACTATAAAGAACTAAGAGAAGAATGGAAAGATGTCTTTAAAGAATTTAGAGAAGATGCAAAAGAGCTTCTGGAGGAAAAAACCTTACTAGAAAAAATTAACATAGAAAATGAGCTCAAAATTGCAGAGTCTCAATTTGAAAGAGAACAAGAAAACCATGATGAAAGGGAACAAGAAAAATTAGAAGCTGAAGAGGAGGAGAGAGAGAAACGTTCCGAAGAGATCTCTCAAATGTTATTGGATAAATTACAGGATGTAGAAATTTTTTCCATTAAAAGACAGATTTTGGCAAATTTCATAGACATAAAACATGATGAGAAACTAGTCAAAAATCAGATAAAATCTCTTCACGAAGATCTAAAAAGTCTAGATAAACTACTTGAAAAAGATGTTTTAGGTTTGGAAAATGAACTTACACTCCGTGAAAGTGAAATTGAGGAGGAGAAAGAGAAGTTGATTCTCGCATCATTTTCAGATAAAAAGGAGATTAATGAATTACTTGAGGAATTAGAAGAGGAACGAGAGGAACTTGAGGAGAAGTTAGAAGAAAAGCAAAGAAAGATGGAAAGAGCTGAAGAGGAGAAGGAAGAGAAGTTTGGTAAAGAGTTACAAAAGATAGAAGAGGAACGAGAGGAACTTGAGGAGAAGTTAGAAGAAAAACGAGAGGAACTTGAGGAGAAGTTTGGCGATACTGATGAACAAGAAAAACTTAGAGAAGAGATATCCAAGTTAGAAGAGGAACATGCGAAGGAGAAGGAGGAGCTTGAGGAGAAGGAGAGAAAATTAGAAGAGAAAGATGAAGAAGGAAGAGAGAAAATTAGAGAAGAGATATCCAAGTTAGAAGAGGAACAGAAAGAGAAGTTTGAAGAACTTGTTGAGAAGGAGAGGGAACTTGAGGAGAAGGAGAGAGAAGATCAGTTAAAACTTGAAGAAGAATTGGAAAAGTTTGAAGAGAGCCTTAGAAAGGAAGAGAGGGAACTTGAGAAGGAAGAGAGAAAATTAGAAGGAGAATCAGAAAAGAATGCTGAACAGATCAAAAAATCAATCAAGACTAAACAGATAGAATTAGCAAAGAAACGATTTGAATTAGTTAAGGAATTTGCTGAACTTGAGAAGAAAAACCAAGACTTGCTTGAAAAACAGATAGAAGAGAAGCACAAACAACTTGAGAAGGAAGGAGAAAGAATAGACAAAGAAGAGGAACAGAAGATCAAGAAAGAACTCAAACAATTGGAAGAGGAACAGAAACGTGTAGAGAAAGAACTTGAGAAGGAACAGAAAAGAATTGAAGAGGAACAGAAACGTGTAGAAGA
>CAYTOG010000049.1:0-1504 GCA_964439765.1 uncultured Methanosarcinales archaeon | reverse complement strand
GAAGAGGAACAGAAACGTGTAGAAGAAAAACGTAAAGAGACTGAAAAAGAACAAGAAGAGGCACAAAAAGAAGCTGAAAAGGCTGCAGAAGAAGCTGAAAAAGAACAAGAAGAGGCACAAAAAGAAGCTGAAAAGGCTGCAGAAGAGGCAGCAAAGGCTGCAGAAGAGGATGATGACGATGATTAATACAACATCATCTTCTCAAATTTTTGTAAAAAACATCTGTTTAGATAAAATTGAATATTTTTACTGTATGTATATACATTCAAGAATTTTATTAAAAAATAACAGTTTTTCAGATTTTTTTTACAGATCTTTTTGATTAATGATACAAACTAACAGTATGAGCCAGCATGTTAGGATTTTTCTAGTGCTAACTGTATTTGTCATGATGATTCCAAGTTACGCTGCAGCACAGAGTTTGGAACAAACAATAACAAATGAAGGATTGCTTTCATTTACTGTAAATTATCCAAACGGATGGGATGTTGAACGTAATACAATAACTAGCAGTGGCTGGGTTGCGTCAATTTATGACAGTATCGTTGATTGGGAAATTCAAGTTGATATATCCTATTATCCAAATAAAGGAAACATTTCAAGACATTCCGACATTATTGAAAACACTTTTCTTGCTTACTATTATGCATGCAATGAATTCTCATTCTCCAAAATTCCATTTGAAAAACTTGATGAAAGTGTTCAGAGTGTCATATATGAACAATACAAAGATGCCAGAGAGACAACAGAGAGTGTATTAGAACTTCATAAATGGTGGATGTTACAAAGTAATTCTAAACTTAAAGATATGTTTAAAGATAAACCAATCTTTGAGATGGATTATAAAGAAGGGTTTGAATGTGCAAACTTTGTACCTGTTGATTTTAAGATAACGGATGTTGATGGTTATGATACATTCCAATACATTTACTCTTGGGAACAAGTATTTCCTGATGGAAGATATTTTGATAATGTTAACATTGAGACAGACATTTGGATTGAAGGTTCTAATCCATATATTATAAACATAAGTGGTGAAACAACACTTGAAAACTTTGAAAAGCATCACTTTGAGTATGAAGAGATTGTAGAATCAGTTAAAATTCACAGTGTTGATAGATTTCAAAATTCATTTCCTGACTGGATAAAAATTGATGCTGGATTTTTCTCAACGTATGGAATAAGTAATGATGAATTCAAAAGTTCACTTTCATATATTGTAAAAGAGAAGATAAAAGATCGTCTAGGTCACGATTTTCCTAAATTAACTATTGCAACATTTCCTGATTGGTTACGTACACCTTCTGGATGGTATTCGCAAAATGAGATTACAGAAGAAGAATTTATTGTAATCATACAATATCTAACAGAGAACAAGTTTATTCAATATGACCTTAATTCTAGTGGCTAGGACTAATTTGTATCTGTAAAACTAAACATAATTGAGATTTTCGCTATGAATGCTAGGTACGAATCATTTCATCTCTGTACAGTCTGGAAATAC
>CAYTOG010000048.1:0-7090 GCA_964439765.1 uncultured Methanosarcinales archaeon | reverse complement strand
GCAATGATTTCTTCAATAGCACACCTTGTTCGACAAGAAGGATACAATGTCAATGTTGGTGGAATTATGGGTGTACTTAATAATCCAAGAAACGCACGTGAAGCAGAGAGTCCTTTGTTTGCAAGTGAAGTAGTTCGCCATGCAGCAGAGCAAAGAGCAGTTATGGTTGGCTTAGAAACAGCAGTGCAAGCATATTTTTCTTGAAGTTTCTTTTTTATGCACTGTTTTCAATAACAGTAAACTTTGCTCCTGGTGTCATCATTCCCATTGAACAAGAGAATGGGATTTCTCCAACACTACTTGGTGTAAATTCAATAATTGTGATATCCTCAGAAGAGAGGTATTCCATAATCCCTATTGATGGTGCTGAAAGAACTCTGCCGCAACCAGCTGCCCCGCTACCATCAATGCGCCATTCAACAGGCATATCTTCATATATCGTAAACTCATGTGGGTAATAGTCATATCCTTGTACTGTCATTTCAATGATCTGAACTCCATCAATTATTTCTACATTTTCAAGTCCAGGTGGGGCAGAACTGTCAGATGAATCACCAAACGAAAAAGTGGTTCCAGTTAGAGCAAATCCATTTGGAATATTCCAAATACCAAGAATGATTACAAGAACGGCAGAAAAAGTCAAAAAACGTTTTTGCCAATTACCTTTACTAAAACTAGTGACAGCCCCAATTCCAGCTAGTGATGGGAGTGTCCCAAGTGAAAATGCAAGCATGGTCATGGACCCAACAAAAAAACTACCAGTTCCTAAAACATAAAGTTGCAAAGCTTGTGTAAATCCACAAGGCAAAAAGAATGTTGCTCCTCCGAAGAAAAAGCTTGATACCATCCCAGTGGATTCTTTGTGTTCACTTTTTTTGTACAATCTGTGTGCAATAAATTTTGGCATCTTTAATTGTACAGAACTAAGCCATGGAAAAATTCCAAGTAACTGTAACCCCATTATAATCATTAGTGCGCTAGCTATTATTGTAATAATCCCAGATGTCATGGATGAGATATTAAACATAGATCCCAGATATCCAATGAGTCCACCTAGTAATACATATGAAACTATTCTTCCAATGTTGAAGGAAACGTGTGGTTTGAATTTTTGCCATCCAACCAAATTAGGATATTTTTCATTATATTTTTGTGCAACAGCAAGTAAGAGCCCACCAGATACTGCAAGACAAGTTGATGTTGCAGCGACAAGACCAATAACAAAGACAAATCCGTAACTCATATTGTTCGTAACTCCAATACCTTCTGGGAGAATTTGCAATTGAGTAAAGAAAACATAAATGGCGAGTAAGACAAGTAAGGTGGCCCCAATTTCTTCAAGCTTTCCTTGTGGCATAGAAAATAATTTACCACCGCGGCGCTCAAGGTGGATTTCCTCATCTAATTCATTGAAAGTATAACCTTTGTCATGTACTGCTTGTTGCAATGTTTCAAAAGCAGTAGACTCTGCGCACTCGATTGTGACTCGCCTATCTTTAAAATTGGCAGATACCATTTTAACGCCATCAATTTTCATCAATTTCCTTTCAATTAAAACTTCACAGCTATTGCAAGTCATCCCATCCACTTGGCATTCAATTCGTTTCATCTTCTAATTCACAACCTTTTCAACAGTATATCCTTCATCAAGAATGACTTTCTTCAATTGTTCAATTGTTATTGTTTTCTCATCAAAAGTGACTTTAGCAATTCCTTTAGTATGATCAATGGTTGAAGATGTAACTCCAATATCTTCAAATTCTCCACTCAGAAGCGCCTCACAACTTTTGCAATGCATTCCTTTAATATGTATTTTAATAGTTTTCATGTTTTCAACCTCAAATTCTGTTGATTTATCTAATATCGATTTGTATGAAACGACTTATAAGAATTCCGTGAAACTAGTTTCAAATGCAGTTTTAATTAAGAAAAAAAGAAAAGAAAAAAGTGAGCTTAAGCCCACTGATTATAGAGCCATGCAAATACATAGGCAGCAACAAAACTCCAAATTGCAGCTTCAATCATTCCACCAATAACTCCTCCAATTGTTGGACCAAAGAAGACATGCCATTGTGCCATAGCTTCAGCAGCTGTTGAATAAATTCCAAGGTTCCATCCAATCCCAAGTAATAACATACACAAAGCTGAAAGTGCAGCTGCTGCATATCCAAGGGCCAATTCATTTAAACTCATAGATCTTTTTGCCATTGTTTTCCACCGTCCTTATATTCATCATTTATTATTTTACTAAAATGTAGAAAGTGATTGATTAATATAAAATTTACTTATGATTTTAAATAATCTTTAACATTTATCAAAAGATTTAAATATCATATGATCTATTTATCATACGAGATGAAACACAATCTTGAAACATATCAACTTTTTTTTGGTTCCTTAGCAAATCCTAACAGGTTGCAGATTATTAATCTTCTAAGAAAAGGCAAAAAGAATGTTGGGGAAATTTGTAAAGTAACTGGTTTTGAGCAAACTATGGTATCACACAATCTTAAGCGTTTAGAAACATGTGGAATGGTCTTTTCTTCAAAACTTGGAAAATATAGGTATTATGGATTGAATAAAAAAACAATTAGGCCACTAATGAGACTAATTGATGCACACATGAAGGAGTATTGTGAGCATGTGATCTGTGAGAAGAAAAAGTAATAATTAGATATAATAAATAAATACAACAAAAAATATAGAAATGGGTGAAAATAATGGATATTCTAAATGACAAAAAAAGAAGGTTTGGGCAAATTATCTCTTTACCATTTATTTGGAGTTTAATAATACCTTTAGTCCTGTTTGACATTTGGGTTGAAGTGTACCATCGGATTTGTTTTCCATTGTACGGAATAAAATATGTCAAACGATCACAATATATTAAAATTGATCGTCACAAGTTAAAGTATCTTAATTTTTATCAAAAAATAGGGTGTGCATATTGTGGTTATGCAAATGGTCTTGCAGGATATTGGGTTGAAATAGCTGGGAGAACAGAGAAATATTGGTGTGCAATTATGCATAAAAAATATCTTAAGTTTAATGTGCCAAAACACCATAAAGGATTTTTGAAATACGGCGATGAGAAGGGATTTAAGAAACGCTATAAAAATAACTAGAAGTAAATAAAAATGAAAATACAAACAATCCAATTACAAATATCAGGTATGCACTGTGCTAGTTGTGTCAAAGTATCAAGCAGGGCATTAAAGAAAGTGCCTGGAGTAATTGAAGCCACAGTAAATTATGCAACAGAGAAAGCGCAAGTTAAATTCAATCCTAAAGAAACAAGTTCAAAAGAGCTCGTGCCAAAATTATTAACTGCAATTAAGAACAGTGGATACAAGGGAATTCTAATTAAAGGTGATGCGAGGAAAAACATAAAAAAGAAACAGCAAGAAGAAATGAATCTTCTAAAGTTCAAGTTAATTTTTGGATCTATCCTTGCAATTCCAGCTCTTATTATTGGAATGGGTTTCATGAAAAGCCCAATTCCTTTTCAAAATTACATTCTTTGGGTCTTAGCAACACCAATCCAGTTTTATGTTGGAGCCCAGTTCTATCGTGGAGCGTGGGGAGCACTAAAAAACAAAACAAGTAATATGGACACTTTAATAGCGATGGGTACGTCTGCAGCATATTTTTATTCTGTTGTCATTGTTTTAATCCATGGGCAGGCAGCACACCAATACTTTGAAGCATCAGCAGTATTAATCACACTAGTAATTCTTGGGAAATATTTAGAGGCAATCGCAAAGGGAAAAACAAGTGAAGCGATAAGTAAAATGATGCAGCTAGGTGCGAAAACTGCAATTATTATTCGAAAAGGCAAAGAAATCAAAATTCCAATTGATGAAGTCAAAGTCGGGGATGTTGTTCTTGTCAAACCTGGGCAGAAAATTCCTGTTGATGGGATAATCATGAAGGGCCACAGTACAATTGACGAGAGTATGGTAACAGGGGAAAGTATCCCAACGACAAAGCAGAAAGGAGATACAGTTATCGGTGCAACGATCAACAAAACAGGAAGTTTTCAATTTAAAGCAACGAAGGTTGGTGCGAACACAACATTGGCAAGAATAGTAAAGCTAATTGAAGATGCTCAAACAAATAAAGCTCCAATTCAGAGGTATGCAGATACAATTTCAAGTTATTTTGTACCAACAGTTATTTTCATTGCTCTTCTCACATTCACAGTATGGTTTTCAATAATAAAAGTAGAGGTAGGTTTTGCAATAATTGCTGCAGTTGCAGTTCTTGTGATTGCGTGCCCTTGCGCTTTAGGTCTTGCAACACCAACAGCGATAATGGTTGGAACAGGGAAAGGTGCACAGTGTGGTATATTAATTAAGGGTGGAGAAGCACTTGAAACTGCACATAAAATAAGAACAATAGTCTTTGATAAAACAGGAACAATTACTAAGGGGGAACCAGAACTAACTGATATTGTTCTTCAAGGAAAATCAACAAGAAAACAAATTCTAACTATCGCATCAAGCATAGAAAAGAATTCTGAACATCCCTTAGCTGAAGCAATTGTAAATAAAGGAAAAGAAGAAAGAATCTCCTTCAAAAAAGTCACAGGGTTCAAAGCACTTGTTGGGAGAGGCATTAGGGCAAAGATTGCAAGTTCACAGTATTATCTTGGAAACATCAAATTATTGCAAGAGAAAAAAATAAGAGTTTCTAAAGGGATAAAAGATCAAATGACTGAGCTTGAAGTTGGTGGGAAAACTGCTATGCTCCTTGCAGATAAAAAACAAGTGCTTGGGATTATTGCTGTAGCTGATGCAATCAAAGAAGATTCACCAAAAGCAATTGCACAGTTAAAACAAATGGGGATCACATCATATATGATCACTGGAGATAATGTGAGAACAGCAAAAGCTATTGCAAAGAAGGCAGGGATTCCTGCAAAAAATGTCTTTGCAGGAGTGTTACCTGAAGACAAAGCAGCACACATAAAAAAATTGCAACGAAGACTTAGAAAATACAAACAAAAAGTTGCTATGGTTGGTGATGGAATTAATGATGCACCAGCTTTAGCACAAGCGGATGTTGGTATTGCAATGGGCACAGGAACTGATGTTGCGATGGAAACTGGGCAAATAGTTTTAATGAAACCTTCCTTACTAGGTGTTCCAAAAGCTATAAAATTAAGTAGGCAAACAATGAGTAAGATTCGTCAGAATATGTTTTGGGCACTTGCGTACAACTCGCTAGGAATACCAATCGCAGCTGGCCTTTTGTATCCTTGGACAGGGTGGCTTTTGAATCCAATGATCGCAGGTGGAGCTATGGCAGCAAGTTCCGTAAGTGTTATAACTAACTCACTGCTCTTGAAATGGAAGAAATTGTGAAATGAGGAAAAGAAAATGCATGAAAAAACAGGTTGGTTTATGAACATTTTAGATAAGGAAGATATTTGTGATACAAAATTCTGTCCACCACATTACATACCACATAAATTACCCATCGGAAAAAAGGTAACAACTGAGAGATGTCATGTCCATAAAGCAAAGTGGCGTATGGCACATCATACATTCTATTGTCAAGTTCTCAAATGTCCTCATTTCAAGTTCATGAAGAAAAAACATGAAGAGATGAAAAGGAAGAAAGAGATTTAGGTCCTATAATAATTCAAAAGCAACTCTTTTAAAGTAGCTAGATTCTAACTATTTCCATGAATCAAGGGGAACAAGTAGCAAGTAAGAGAACTAGAAAAGACATTGAAATCATGGCGCCAGCAGGCTCCTTTGAATCCTTAAGAGCAGCTATTAACGCAGGGTGCAATTCTGTTTACTTTGGAATAGAGCAATTAAACATGCGAGCACGTGCAGCAAATAATTTCACAACTGAAGACCTCAAAGAGATAGTAAGAATTTGCAAAGAACATAATGTCAAAACATACCTCACATTAAACACGATAATGTATGATGGTGACATGTCTCTCATGAAAAAGATTTGTGATATAGCAAAGTCTGAGGGATTAACAGCTGCAATTTGTAGTGATGTTGCGGCAATGAGTTACGCAAGATCAATTGGTTTGGAAGTTCACATTTCAACGCAAGCAAATGTTAGCAACTTTGAGACAGTAAAATTCTATTCAGAATTCGCTGATGTTGTTGTACTAGCACGAGAATTAACAATTAAACAAATAACTTTCATCACAAACAAAATCAAAGAAGAGAACATTTGTGGTCCAAGTGGAAGACTTCTTGAAATAGAACTTTTTGTGCATGGTGCACTTTGCGTTGCAATTTCTGGTAAATGTTACATGAGTTTAGCAAATTATAATTTCTCAGCAAACAGAGGAGCTTGTTTGCAAGCATGTAGAAGAAAGTACAAAGTAACTGATGTAGAAACTGGTGACGAACTTGAAATTGATAACAAGTACATAATGAGCCCAAAGGATTTGTGTACAATAGGGTTCATTGACAAAATTCTTGACGCCGGTGTTACTGTACTCAAAATTGAAGGGCGGGGACGAAGCCCAGATTATGTACATACAGTTGTGTCTTGTTACAACGAGGCAATTGAATCATATCTTAAAGGGACATACAACGAGGAAAAAATAAAAGAGTTAACAACTAAGTTGGAAACAGTGTTCAACAGAGGCTTTTGGCATGGCGGATATTATCTTGGAAAGAAGTTAGGTGAGTGGAGTGGATCATATGGATCAAAGGCAACTAAGAAAAAAATATATCTTGGAAGAGTAAAAAATTATTTCCAAAAAAATAATGTTGCAGAATGTCACCTTGAAACAAATACACTCAACATAGGAGATAACATTTTAATCACTGGGCCAACAACTGGCGTTGTAGAATCTAAAATTGAAGAGATAAGGGTGAATGATAAAGAAAACAAAGAAGCAATAAAAGGTGATATTGTCACAATCCCACTAAAAGAAAAAGTGCGAGCAAATGACAAGTTGTATAAAGTTGTTGACGCTTTGGAGAGATGAGGAGTAACACAATACAAAATGACTAACACAGAAAAGATTCAACAGATACGAACAGAATTACAGGCAATAGATCAAAAATTATTATCTGTGTTAGAGCGAAGAGTGAAAAAATCTATTAAA
>CAYTOG010000047.1:0-7137 GCA_964439765.1 uncultured Methanosarcinales archaeon | reverse complement strand
TAAGTAAGATAAGTTTTCTTTAAGATATTCCATTGAAAAGTATCTTAAAGTTGGTTTTGCATAGTTGCAAAATTTACAGTTAAACATGCAGCCTCTTGCAGTTTCAACTCTTGCAACAGTGAATTCTTTGTTTTTTATTACTTTGTAAGGAGATGGTAAATCATCTAAATTGTTAATTTCTGTTTTTGGCCCATTTATGATTTTCCCATTCTTATTTGTAATGATGTTGTGTACGTTTTCAATTGGCCTTTTTCCTTTAATATGATCAATTAATTCTTTGAAAGCAATTTCTCCTTCACCCACTATTGCAAAATCGATATATTCAGTTATTGTGTCTTTGCTTATTTCTACACCACCAAGACATATTTTTGTTTTTGGTGAAATTTCTTTAACTGCTCTTGAAAAATTTTTTGCGATATCTGCACTCCAAATATAACAACTAAATGCTACTATGTCTGGTTTTGTGAGTGCTATGTAGGATAGGGCCTGAAGTTCTGTATTTTTGTTTGTCTCATATCCCAGGCGTTGACCCATAGAAAATTCTTTTATTTCAATATCAATGTCTTCATGATGCTTTTCTGCGAACGCTTTTAGGTATGCAAGACCTAACGGAGCCACATCAGATTGAAGGTTGAATGCTAGAAGTAGTATCTTCATAACAGATCACCTTCATTTCTTTCGTCTATGAACCTCTTGGCACTTGAAGCGTGAACACTTGAATCTAGAAAATTCTCTTTTTTTAGTTTCCCACAGTAGAATTCCACCATATGTTTTTCTTCTACTTTGTTCTGATCTAGTCCCTTTGTGAATGGGAAGAATTTATTTGAGATAAGGATTGCTAAAAGTTGTTTAATTTTTTCTTGCGTTATTTGGCCTGTGTTTTCATTTGTGAAATCTACAATTACTCGTTTTATTCCCTCTAATTTTTTTAATAGTGAATCTGTACATAAGTTATATTGAATTATTAACTCTACAAATTGTTGTTTACTGTTACAATGTTGTTTAATCAGTTCTAAGTTTTCTGCCTTTTCTAATATTATTGAGAAAAAATTGATATTATGGTTCTTTGGTAGCTTTTGCAGCAAAAAGCTTTGTATCTGTATTCCACGCAAAGATTTTCTTTTTTCAAAAACAAGCATTGATTCTTTGAGATCTTCTTCAGTTTCAACTTTGATAATAATTGCTTGATCTTCTGGAAGAAATCTTGCTTGTTCTACTGTACAATTAGTCTTTTGTAACATAACTACTTTTTTATGCAGTACTTTAAGAATTCTATGGCCTTATTACTCTCTTACAACTTCTGCTGTAATGCTTCGGAGCATATGTTTTGTGACTTTTACTGTGATTTTTTCTTTTAGAGGTAATCTTCCTTTTATCCCTATTGTTAGTGGGTACGTACCCATCTGCCTTGCAAATGTTGTTTTCCCATCATAAATCTCAGGGTATACATCTTTGATTATTGTTCCTTCAGGAAGTAAGCGCTTTAGCATAATATTATCAATTTTCTGCCTTATATCATTACGCCACTTCCAATAATATTTCTTGTTTTTTTTGAGGAATTTGTTCCCTCCATGTTTTTCAAGATATGTATCTGGTAGTACTGCCACTTGCCTAACATTGATTCTTCGAAGTAAGAGATTTTCATCTAAACAACGTTGCAACGCTTCCATGTTTGCTTCATGTGTTTTTTTGCTTTCTCCTAAGAGACCAAATATGATGTTAATCCCCGGGAGATATTTATGCATGCCATTTTGTCCCCTTTCTCCCCCATATTTGTTAATGATTTCAATTGCTTTATGTGCAATTAATGGAGTTGTGTTTAGAAGGTTTTCTTTGACAACTTTCTTGTCGAATGATTCCACACCAAAAGCAGCTATATTTCCTTCCGTGCAATATTTTACTATCGCTTTTGTAATCTTATGATCTTTATCTCCTACAACACTGTTTGGATTGACATTATCAATATGTAACACCTTGATGTCTTTACAGTGTTTTCTTATCTGTTTAAGGAGTTCAACTGGTTTATCACTCGCGTAGAAATCTGCTTGCTTTCCAAGTCTGAAATATCTTGCTCCTTTGTTGTAGTATGCTCTCACTTCTTCAAGAACATCTTCCATCTTTCGATTTTTGAATGAGCTCTTAATTGGTTCAGTACAAAAAGAACATTTTCCTACTTTGCAACCTTTTCCAGTTTCAATCTCAATCATTCTTTTTTCTGGAATCTGTTCTAAAATTTCAGCCCCTTTGCTCGCATGTTTTTTGAGTTCCTTGAAATTCAACCCATAACTTTTGATATCATCAAAAAGATTCTTTGGTAATTTTTCAAAAAATTTTCCACCTTCAAGCTGTGTTCCGAAAATTGCTGGGCCTGTTAGAATTTTTTTCATCTTAAGGCCTTTGATTAACTGTGCGATCTCTTTTAGAGTTCCTGGAACTGCACTGAGATATTTCCCTGGAACATGCACACCCAAAAGTACTATTAATTTGTCAGTGTTTGCAAGAACTACTTCAGTATTGTTATTTGTGAGGTTGTAAATTTTTATGTTGGTCTTGTCTTTTTCTTTTGTTGGTTTGATAATGTTGTTGTATTTTTTATATAGCCTTAAATCATCTATTGTGATATACTTCACTTGGTGACCTTCTGCTTTTAACTGTGCATAAATGTATCTTGCATACGTTGCAAGGTATGGTGGCACACCAAGGCCAGATGCTTCATCAGTGTAACAGTCCAAAATTGTGTAATTCATTTGTATATTTCAAAATACTTTCTCTTAATAAAACGATTGCCTAAAATTGCGGCGTTAGTACTTGACTAATTTAACGCTTTTTGAATCATTAGTATGATTGTCTAAGATCATTTTTTATTTATTGCTAGTGTGGGAATCAGTAATATTTATATAACTGGGGGCTATTTTCTATTAAATGGTAATTCTCTTCGATCTCTACAATATGCCAGAAGACATCTTTAAGGTGATATTTTCTACTGAGCAGCAAGAGATTGTTGCTAAGCTACTACTACAACATATGGCTAAAAATAGTGGGGAAATTGGGAAAACAGAAATGAGTCTTTTTGCTTCAGAATTGCATGAAGGCAAGGTTGTTTTGACATCTGAAGGACGAAGCCCATTGCAACAAGAGATGAAAATTTCCTACAATCGTCGCCAGTTTTATGATCGTATTTTAACACCAATGAAAAGCCTTGGAGTTATTGATTATGATATGTACTCTAAAACATACAAACTTTCTGACAGATTCAACAAAGTAATGATCAAAGTTGGACTTATGTGGCTACGTGAATTAGATAAATTGAAAAAAGAAAATCGTTAATTCTTTATTGCAACTTATTTATGTGGCTTATTTTACTAATTTTGGCATAGATTTTGTCCATCACGCACTTTTGGTGCTTGTGATTGATATTTGTTTCTTTCTAATCTAAGTACATCTTTTTCTGTCATTTCAACACAAACAAGATTTTCTGGATCTGGAAACCACGTATTGTCAGAAAATCTAGATCCAACCAATATAGCATAGGAAAATTCCCCATGGTTTATGCTTGTGTGACTTATTTCCCCATTGCACCTAAAATTTGCCCTTGTAAAATCAGCATAATCAAATTTCCCATCTAGTGTTGCACAGCGAAGTTTTGCACCAGTAAAATTTGTTCTTCCTCCATCTGAATTTAACCATGCATTCATTCCTAATTGAGATTCAGAAAGGTTAGCATATGAGAAGTCTGTTCCCTGGACCTCTGCTTCATCCCAACTAGTATATTTTAATTTTGATCCCCTAAATGATGCATTTGATAAATCTGCACCTGCGAAATTTCTTTCAGGATTTCTTGGTCGTCTTAGTCGTCTCGCATTTAACATTTTTGTACAATCAAAATCTCTTCTTCCAAGTTGGTACTCCGCTATTATTTGTTGGGCTGTTCTCTCAATGTAACTCGTACATCGATTTTTAGATTCATCAAATGTAGGGATTGTTGATTGATCTGCCTTTGGAGCTAATGCTATTCCAAAAAGTGCTGTTGTAAATTTCATAAACTCTTAAAGAAAATAACTTTCCTATAAACTCTGGGGATTTAATATATATGCTAGTTGGAGAAAAAAAGGAGATAAGAAGATATTAAGGAAAGTATAAAAGAAAAAATAAGAAAAAAAATTATTCGTTGAAATCTACAACTGTTAAGTCCATAACCCAATTTAATTCATTATTAATTTCACTTAGTTCATCAAGTTCTAAGTTGGAATCAATTGAACCTATGATTTCTAGCTCCAATGAATCTTCTGGATCTTTGAGTGAACCGTAATAATCATATGCATTATTTTTAATTCTTATTTCACAAAATAAGGTTGTTGAATCTCCAGCATCTATTTGTTCCACTTGACCACGGCAAGTATCTATCTCATCACCATTTATTGTAAATGTTGAATAATATGTGAAAGATTCTTTCGATTCTTTTGTTCCAACATTCTCGAAAGTTATTGAAATAATGATGTCTTCGTTATCATCATAGATAAAATCCAATAACACACTTGAGACAAGAAAATCAGATTCATCATCAAAATCATCTTCATGTGTTGCTGTTAAATGAAGGTTTGTATAAGAATCTGACATTGATATTCTTATATCATTATGAAGAGAAGTTATACTGCTTGATATAGTATTTAATTCAATTATGAATTCATCAACTGTTTCTTCAGTTAATGTATTTATCTCTGAGTCCAAAGTTGCAAGTTCGCTCAAGTATCCATCAATTGTAGTTTCTATATCATTAGTGTATTCAATATGACTCTCTAACATTGATTCATTATCTTCTACTGTTAGCTCAAGTGTAGTATTTTTCAGATCTATTTCAAATTTTTCTAATTCTATTAATAGTTGATCTGTTCTACTTGCAACTGCTGTGATTCTTGTTTCTAAAATTTCTTTTGCTTCATCAGAAATATCTACTTCGTCTTCGCTTGATTCTAGTGTCTCTTCTGTTTCCCCTGTTACATCTATTTCTTCAATTGTTGATTCTTCTTCAACTTCATCCTCAGTTGTTTCTTCTACTTGCTCAGATATTATGGCATCTTCAGCATCAGAACCTGTTTCTTCTCCTACACTCTCTGTGTCTAATTCCTCAGTTACTTCTTCTGTTTTGTCAACTACTGTATTTGTTTCATCAGATATGTCAAACATACTCCACAATACCAATGATCCCAAGAGAACAATTCCAATAAATAGAAAGATTGGAAGATTATTAGATTTTTTTGCCTTTGCCATAAAGAAAACATTTCTTTGTAGATATAAAAATGTTTTCTTTGACCACAATTATAAAATTTTATTATGAAAGAAAAAAAAAAAGAAAAAATGAATTTACTTACTTTCTTAATCTGCAGAATATTTATGCACACTTGGAGGAATTGTACTTGATCCACTTCCAGATTGTGCTGCTACTCTAAGAGTATCTGCCTTATCTGTTTTCTCCCAAGTGAAATCTGGATCGTTTCGTCCAAAATGACCATATGCTGCAGTTTTCCTGTAAATTGGCCTCTTCAAATCAAGAGTCTCAATAATTCCAGTCGGAGTTAGTTTAAAGTGTTCTTGCACTAACTTACTAATTTGCTCTTCAGGAATTTTGTTTGTTCCAAAACAATCTACAAGGACAGAAACTGGCTTTGCTACACCAATGGCATAGGCTAATTGAACTTCACATTTGTCAGCCAATTCAGCTGCCACAATATTCTTCGCAATATACCTTGCCATGTAACTTGCACTACGGTCCACCTTACTTGGGTCCTTTCCACTAAAAGCACCTCCACCATGGCGACCCATTCCACCATATGTGTCAACAATAATTTTTCTTCCAGTTAGACCCGCATCACCTACTGGGCCCCCAATTATGAAAACTCCAGTTGGATTAATGAAATAATTTGTTTTATCATCAACCCAATCATGACAAATTGGTTTAATTATCTTTTCGATCATATCTCTTCTTATTGTTTCAAGATCAACGTCTGGATGATGTTGTGTTGAGATTACAACAGTATCAATTCGAACAGGTTTTCCATTCTCATCATACTCAACAGTTACTTGACTTTTTGAATCTGGACGAAGATACCAAAGCTCCCCACGTTTTCTTACACTTGCAAGCCTTGCAACAAGCTTGTGTGCAACAGTAATTGGAAGAGGCATTAATTCTGCAGTCTCATTTGTTGCAAAACCAAACATTAATCCTTGATCTCCAGCCCCTTGTTCTTCATGTAAACCTTCACCCTCATTTACTCCCTGCGCAATGTCTGGTGATTGTTCTGAAAGAGCGACAAGTACTCCACAAGTACTTCCTTCGAACCCAAAATCTGGTTTATCATAACCTATTTCAAGTATAGTGTCTCTTACTATTTTTTGAATATCAACATATCCTTTGGTAGTTACTTCACCACCAACAACAACAAAACCTGTTTTTGCAAACGTTTCCACTGCAACCCTACTTTCTGGGTCTTGCGCTAACATTGCATCTAGAATTGCATCACTGATTTGATCACAAATCTTATCTGGGTGTCCAGCAGACACACTTTCACTTGTAAATAATCTTTTTTGCATTTTTTTACATCCTCCTTAATGAATATTATTAATTTTAGAGAATTTCTAATAAGGTTCCTTTTAAACGCTCCTGACTGACATATTCGTATACGAATATTTTTTAGGGCAAGATTATTATAGAAGCTCTGTTTTCAAGTAGCCATGTTTGAAGATTTGACACAAATTAAATTACTTCGGCGGCGCCTTGGCGTTAGCCAGAAAGATCTTGCTATTGCAGCAGGCGTTTCACAGTCTTTGATTGCTAAGATTGAAGCTGGAAATCTCGAACCCACTTATTCAAAGGTTCGAGCCATCTTTTCTGCACTTGATGAATTTCGGGGTAGGGCCGAACCAAAAGTTACCTCATTTATGTATAAAAAAGTAGTATTTGCTTCTCCAGCTGAAAAGCTAAGGGATGTTGTTTCAGTTATGAAAAAGAAAGGCATTTCCCAAATTCCTGTTCGTTCTTCGAATGGAGTTGTTGGTGTCATTACCGAAGCTTGCGTACTTAATGCGATTGCAACTCGTGGATCTGATTTTAATACTCTAAGAGCAGAAGAAGCTATGGAA
>CAYTOG010000046.1:0-7625 GCA_964439765.1 uncultured Methanosarcinales archaeon | reverse complement strand
AGAAATAATAATCACACCAGGATTTTTTTTATCAAGAATAAAATGTCGAATTTGTTCGAGACTAGGGCGTATTGTTGAGGATAAGAAGAGTCTTTTTTCATTCTTTTCACCGAACATAAGGCCTTCACGAGAGTACACTTTGTATTCAAGTGGAATACCCTCTTCAGTAATGTCTTCTTTACTAGAGCGCAGAACAATACTTTTGAACGCATCACTTTCATAAATTAGTCTCAAATTATCAACCTCAAGAAGAGAAACACTTTTTTGCTTTATTTAGCTTTCGTTATGAATAAGTGGGTCTTTGAAATGCTCTCATATTTAATTCAAGTAATGCCTTGGCCTGAATGTGTGCAGGTTTTGCAGATAAATTCTCATAACCATTATCTCCATTAACCTCTGACTCAAGAAGATCAACAGCAGAGCCCAACTCATGTACTGCTTGGTATGACGATCCAACTTCTAATAAGGACCTACCATATTCTAAATGACGTAGGCCAAGAAACTCTCCACAGAAAGGAACAGAAGACTTTTGAAGATGTCCAAAAGCAAAGCCAAAATTTCCTGCAGCAGCAGCATAATTGCCTTGAGTAAAATGTAAACGTCCAAGTTCGAAACAAGCTTCAACCCACTCCTGATACCTCTCTTTTTTTGGAAGATTGATAGAAAGGGTTGCAATATCGCAAAGTTCAGAAATTGAACGTTTAATGTCACCTAATTTATCATAAACAGCAAAGCGTGTGCGCAGACAAGAAATTCTAAATCTCAATGGTGATTTTCCAGAATCGGAAAGTGCAACAGCTGCTTCTGAAAATCTTTTTGCATTTGAAAGAAGGACTGGATCATAAGTAAGCTCATCAACTAATGGGTTATCATCTTCATCAACTTCAATCCACTCTGGGGCGTTTAACATAACATTGTCTTCATCAAATGCTGCTTCTAGAAATATCTCTGCAAGACTTTGATAGGTTTTAGCAAGTTCGCGGGATAGCTCTAATGAAGGGCCACAGTATTTTCTGATAGTTTCATATGCTTTTACACTTTCATGTAAGTGGGAAATCATTGTCATAATGCAACCAGCATCATATTGTAAATGAACTGCTCTGGTTGTGTGTAATTTTGCAATTAGGCTAACGGCATAAAGATTGGGCATCCCTTCTAATCTGCAATGACCTTGTGTGTCATAGTCATGAAGAATTTCTTCACAATAATCTAATGAGTCTTCAATATCTGATGCAAGGCCACCTTCATCTTCCATTGTGATAAGGGACAGATCAAGAACTTCAGCTCGCATGATGTGGGCTTCTACAATTTCAAGTGATCTTTCTTCACAAAGTTGCAGTAAATCACCATAACATGCTTCAAATGCATCACTAGAAGAATTAAATCCACCTTTATGGATTTCCTCTAATTCATCCCGTAATTGCTGAAGGAGAAGTGAAATTTGGACATTTTTTGGAAGAGAGTCTAACTCAATGTTGCCATCAATATCTCTTCCCTCACCTAGTATCTGTTCTAATAAACAATGAGTGGTAAGTTCTTGAGGCCAAAGAAGTTGGTCAATGCTGGATTGTTGAACTTGTGCCACAACAAAAAAACAAACCATATTGTTTATATGTATTTCTGGTGCTGAGAACTACTATAGAAAAACTTGTTGCTTTAAGACTAAACAGTAAGAGTTATAAGTCTCTGATTCCTTCTCTTTAAACAGGATGGCAACAACAAAATCAACTAAGGGCAAGAAAATTCTATATCTCGGTGCAGACCATAGGGGATTCAAACTTAAAGAGAGGATAAAACAAGTTCTAATAACAGAAAATATTTCTTTCATGGATTGTGGAGATATAAACTATCAGGCACAAGATGATTATCCTGATTATGCTAAAAAAGTAGCAGAAAAAGTAGGGTCTTCAAAAGGAAAAGCAAAAGGCCTTCTCATCTGTGGGTCAGCTGAAGGAGTTTGTATCACCGCAAACAAGTTCAAAGGGGTAAGGGCAGCTATTGTTCAGAAAGAAGAGCAAACAAAATTAGCTGTACAACACGATCATGCAAATATTATTTGTCTGCCAGCAAGTACAATTACTCCAGGAAAAGCAAAACAATTAATTCGCACATTCTTAAAATCTAAACCAAGTAAAGCAGCAAGGCACATAAGAAGAATAAATAAAATAAAAAAAATAGAACGCCAAAATTTCAAATAATAAAAAGTAATAAAACAATGAAACAAAATCACATTTGGCCATCAATAATGGCGACATCCCAAAAAGAACTAAACTCTGAGTTAACTTTAGCAAGCAAAATAACAAAAGTTGTTCATTTAGATATTGTGGATGGTAAATTCGCACCAAATAAAATTCTGCAGTTTCCATTCAAACTGAAACGGGGGCTAGAATACTCTGCACATCTGATGATGAATAAACCATTACCTTTCATTAAAAAAAACAAAAAAAGAATACAAGTGTTTATTCCACATTTTGAAGTATTCAAAAATCCAAATTCATACATTAAGTTTTGCAGAAAAGAAAAAATAATTTCTGCATTTGCTATACTTCCAGAAACAACTTTTACAAAAATAAAACCATTTATTCAAGATTTAGATTTTGTTCTTGTTTTAACAGTGCATCCTGGATTTTACGGAAGCAAATTTCAGAAGAAACAAGTAGAAAAGATCAAAAGAATAAAAGACTTCATAAAAAATCAAAAATTAGAAACAAAAATTATTGTTGATGGTAGCATAAATCCAACACACATTAAGCTCACAAAAAAGGCGGGAGCAGACATTTTCATCTCTGGAAGTTATGTTATGAAAGCAGAGAATTCTAAAAAAGCAATAAATGAATTAGAATGTATTATTAAAAAAGAAGAAAAAAATTAAGGAGTTAATCTTTCTGGATCTCGTGGCAATAAAATTGCTTCACGGACATTATCCAAATTCAACAAACGGGAAGTAATTCGATCTAAACCCATTCCAATGCCTCCATGTGGTGGGCAACCATAACGGAAAATATCTCGATAAAAAGCCATTTCTTTAAGATTAATTCCTTTCTCTTCACATTGTTTTTCAAGGATTGCTAAACGGTGTTCTCGTTGTGCTCCGGTTGCAATTTCAACACCACGAAATAAGAGATCAAATGATTTTGTTTTCTTATCTTCACCATCAGGTTTCATGTGATAAAATGGACGAACACTCCAAGGATATTCTGTCACAAAGACAAAGTCACTGTTGTACTTTTCTTTAACAAGTTCTCCAAGAATTTTTTCAGCTTCAGCATCAAGATCATCTTCAACTGAAAGTTCTTTACCTTTAGCTTCTTTGATCCACTCTTTAACATGCGTCATTGTCAAACGTGGAATTGTTGTAACATCTGCTAAGCTAACATTTAACAAAGACAAAGCCTTTGCATTTTTTGTTTTAATATCTGCAACAAGAAATTTCATGTATTTTTCAGCAACATCCATTACGTCATGTTCACTCTCAATACAACTCATTTCTAAATCTACTCCAGTGAACTCTGTAAGATGACGAGAAGTGTGAGATTTTTCTGCACGAAATACTGTGCCAAGTTCAAAAACTTTATCAAATCCTCCAGCAACAAACATTTGTTTGTATACTTGTGGGGATTGTGCAAGTGCTGCTTGTTTGCCAAAATAAGGGATTTTAAATTCTTCAGCTCCTGACTCTACACCTGATGCTGTAAGTTTTGGTGATTGAATATTAAAAAAACCCTGGTCAATAAAAAATGCAACAGTACTTGCATAAATCTGGGAACGAACTTCAAAAATTGAACGTACGGTTTCACGTCTCACATCTAAAAACCGATTATCAAGCCGTTTGTCAATATGAGTTGTTGTCTCTTCAATAATTTCTATTGGAAGTGGTGTATCAGAAGGATTAAGTACAGTAACTTCTGTGGCACTAAGTTCAATTTCTCCAGTACCGCTGCCTTTTATCTGATTCTCTGGTCGAGCTTTCACTTCTCCAGTAATTAAGATAAAATCTTCTTTGTGATATTCAGCAGCCTTTGCTGCAAGGTCTTTGTTAAGGAACACTTGTGTTTTACCATAGCGATCGCGAATATCAATAAATCCAATTTTTCCAGAAATTCGCAGAGAGTTTACCCACCCTGCAAGAGTCACTGTTTGCCCAACATTGGCCTTCGATAATTCTCCGCATGTATGTGTTCGTAACATAGAAAAAAGCAAAGGGGAGTAGTATTTAAAGGATTTGGAAGAAAAGAAGAAGAAAAAGACGAAAGATTTATAAATCAAAATAACTACCAAACAGTGATGAAAAATCTTGCCCTCCGAGCAACAACTACTGGTATTTTCTTAACATCTATTGCAGCATTAGCGTGGACAGCTGACTATAAACTTGGCTCAGGTCCAGTAGAGGAAATAGGAACTGAAGAAGTTGTTGAATTAGAAAAAGAACCTTCATCTACAACTAAAGGGCTAACTTCTTTAGAAGATTTCTTACAAACATATTTAGTTGAACATCCAGAGATTACAAGAGAAGATCGTATGCTTTTAGAAGCAACTGCAAGAAATTCTGATTTGATAGCACAATACTCAGATATTGCTGAAACTGAATTTGCATTTATTGCAGCACAACTATACACTGAAATTGGAATGGGGAAGGATTTTGATCCTTTGCGATGTTCAAAGGCAAAAGCTTGTGGGTCAGGTCAAGTAAAAGAGATTGCATTTCTTGAAACAATGTACAGTATTCTAGCAATACCTGGTGGATTTAATGAAGAAGGAAAATCTGTAGTTAAAACATTGAATCCAAGAAAATTAGAATCTGATAAAAACGAAAGATATGTTGAAACATGGCAAAGGGCATTCAGTGAAATAAGTCCAGATTTCATAACACAAATTAATCGTTATATGTCTTTTTCATTAGTTGATTATCAAGAAAGATTAGATGATAGAAAAGAGAAATATGTTGCAGCAGAAAAAGAGTATTGGACAATTGTAAAGACTGGAAAAGCATATCAAAACCCACGGGATGATGAATTACAAGAGATCCTAAAAGAATTACGCGAAGATCAAGCAAAAGATAATGAAGATTTAAGAGAAGCTCTCAAAGATTTTTGGCAAACAGAAATTTTAGTTGGTTTAGAAGATCAAGGTCTATGGTATACTATAGACACCGCGGTGACAAATGGGCACTGGAAAGACACATTGGATCTAATTGGGCAGTTAAACATGCGCCGTGAATACGCAGAGTTCAAGGGAAATTCTCTTATTTTTAATATTGAAATAGATTCAGTACAAAAGGGAATAACAAGATATAATTCTGACCCAGAATATCGCAGAATTATTGGTGAGAGGCAAGAAGTAATATCTTCATTTATAGATGTGTATCATGAAGCCAATCTTTAATCTTCAAGTAAAAATTCAAAAATAATTTCAAACACTTCTTCTTTATGAATTCCCATTAAAAGTGGATGCAATGAATTAATTTTTACTAACTCTTTGTTTTCAGAAGAAATACTTTCATACAAATATTCTGAACCTTCAGGGTCAGCAACAAAATCAAATGTTCCATGTATAAGTAACATGTCTTCTGAAATAATTGGTAAACTTTCTTCAACAATCTCAGAATATTCTATTATCTCTAAAACACTTGAAAGTGGAAATTCCTCATAGGTTTCTCTTCCAACAATATCATCACTAACCTTTCCAAGCTTTCCAACTGTTGGAACATACTCACTAACTTCTTCAAGAACTAAAGTCAAATTAATGTTATCAAGAGTTTCATCTACAATGTAAAATGGTGGGCCAATGGTAACAACTTTTCCTGTTACATCATATTCTTCAGAAATAGTGAGGGCAGATAGGGAACCAAGGGAAAAACCAATGACATGAACTTCATCATATATCAAATCCAATGCTTCATAATACATAAACGCTTCATCTTGCCAATCTTCAAATGAAACATTCTCTAAATCATTTGGATCACTTCCATGTCCTGCCATAAGTGGTGCAAGTACAGTGTATCCTTCATCATGTAAATATTCTGCAAGACCTGAAACTTCTTGTGGTGTTGCGAGAAACCCATGAAAGATTAACACTGCAGATTGTGCATTATCATTCTCTTCTGATACAAGATAAACATGTTGTGAATAATCATATATTTCTCTATCATCAACAAATGTAACATCTCCAACAGTAATGTTCTCAGCTTCAATAAACACAACTTCTTCAGAAATAATACTATTGTAAACGGTACTAAGTCCTATAAAAATAAGTATTAAGCTAAGTCCAATAAAGATTAAGTGATGTATTCGCATACAAGAATGTAAATTAAGATCAAATATAAATATTTAGAAAAAATGATATAAAAAAGTAATAAAAAACAAATAAAAAGAATAAACAAAAATATGTTTATATTTTACCGCGTGTTTTGGCAGCTTCTAAAATTCTTTCAATAGCTATCATGTATGTGTTCATTCTAAAACTATTGTTATTACTCTCAAAGCGCTCCCAAATAGTATCAAATGAGCTAATCATTTTTTCTTCAAGACGCATTCTAACAAGGTCTTTGCGCCAAGGAAAGCCCTGCCTGTTTTGTACCCATTCAAAGTAGCTAACAGTAACTCCTCCAGCATTCGCAAGAATATCAGGGAGAACAAGAACATCGCGAGAGTGTAATATCTCATCAGCTTCTGAAGTAATTGGTCCGTTTGCAAGTTCTAAGATAATTTTTGCTTGCACATTTCCTGCATTATCTTTATGAATAGAATTCTCAAGAGCAGCAGGAATTAAAATACTGCAGGGTTGTGCTAAAAGATCACTGTGACTTAGTTCGACTGCTTTGTTTTCAGTAGTGTATGCACGAACAGATTTTGATTTTTTCTTAACCTCAATTACTTTTTCAATGTCAAGGCCTTCTGCGTTATAGATTGCTCCGCTTGAATCACTAACTCCAATAATCACAAAACCTTCTTTAGAGAGAAGTGTTGCTGCAGTCATGCCTGCGTTACCAAATCCTTCAATGATAACTTTTTTTTCAACAATTTGTTTTTTCTTGAGAGCTTCTTTTAGGACAAAAACTCCTCCAAGAGCAGTTGCAATATCTCGAAGTTCTGAACCTCCCATTTCAAGAGGTTTTCCAGTAATCATCCCAGGTTCATGATTGCCTGTGATAGTTTCGAATTCATCGAGCATCCACGCCATGATTTGTGGGGTTGTGTAAACGTCTGGAGCAGGAATATCTTTATCAATTCCAAGGACTTGAGCAAATTCACGAATGTATAATCTACTTAATTCTTGAACCTCTTTTGAAGAAAGTGCTTTTGGGTTTACTTGTATCCCTCCTTTAGCACCACCAAGTGGAATATCAACAACTGCTGTTTTAAGAGACATCCAAAATGCAAGTGATGTTACTTCTTCTTCATTAACACCTGGGTGGAATCTAATGCCACCTTTTGTGGGGCCTCTCGCATCATTGTATTGAACTCTGAAGGCAGGGTATTCAGCGCCAGAAAGTTCTAATGATGCAGTGTGAATTCTTGCCGGAGTTGATAGGTATTGTTTTTCTTCAGCAGATAGCTGCATTAATTGTGATACATTTTCAAGAAAAGTTCTATATGTCATAAAAATGTTAAGAGAATAACTTACCT
>CAYTOG010000045.1:0-7978 GCA_964439765.1 uncultured Methanosarcinales archaeon | reverse complement strand
CCTTAAGTTGTTATTTAAGTTTACTGGTTATGAAATAAAGAGCCCCGGGCGAGAGTTGAACTCGCGACCTCCTGATATCTTACTATGCGACCAAAATTTGCGCACATAACAGATAGATTAACCTGTAAAGTTACAAGTCAGGTGCTATAGCCACTAAGCCACCGGGGCACCAAAGCTACAGGCGAGAAGATTTGTTTATTAAGTTTACTGAAAAATCTTTGATTTTTCAGGCACTGACGTTGTTTCTGAAAATTCAGGGAGAATTATCATGCACTAACGTTGTTTCTAAATATTCTAAGAAAATGAATAAAATAAAAAAAGAATAATAATTATTCTCGAGGATCTCTTTTATTAACTATCTTCATTAATCTTCCAAGATCACTTGTTGGAGATAACTCGTCGTATTCATCAAAATTAACTCTGTTAAAACAACCAAGGGATGATTCAAGTCCTTCATAATCGGTTCCTTGGCTTCTTTCAGTAACATCAGATTGGTGGTATTGTCTTCCTAATAGATCTCCAACTCGTTCTCCTGGGATATCAATATCATTAATATCTGGTTGAACTCCTGGTGGTAAAAGAACAAATGACCTATCTACACAATCAATGTATGTTGCTGTAATATTGGGATCTCCAATTTGCTCAATTAATCCAGATAAATCTTCTGGCATAACTCCTCTTGTTGAAACAAAAAGATCGTATGTTTGAGGATCCCTATAAGTATGATTTATTGTTTGTTCTCTAAAAACCCATGCAATACCATCGTATTGTGGTCTTGAAGGTTCTGCTGTTGGTTGAGGTTCAACTGGTTGTGGTTTTTCAACTGCTCTTCTTACTACTGGTCTTCCTGTTGCCCCACCCCAAAGTGGTTCTCTTCTAGGTGGTGGGCTATAATCTTGTTGAGGAGTTCTACTTTGATTTCCACTTCGGCCATGTAAACTATCTAATGCTCTTCTTCTTTTAGCTGCACTTTGTCTCTTTTTCATGAGAGCATTTTGACATATGTATTATATAAGTTTTATCAAGTTAGAGTATTTCTATTTTAACTAGTACTGACATTACTCATTGAATAAATCTTTCTGTAGAGACCCCAAATTATTTTATAAGAAACTTGATTTGAAAGCAGCTATGAGTCAATTACCTCCAAGGAACCCAATTGTCAAAGAAATTGCAGCTTCATCAATTGGTTCAGGAAAAAAAGTATCTACTGGTAATTCTACCCTTGATTATTACCTCACTGGAGGTTATGAATGTGGAATTATCACAACGATCTTTGGTCCAAGTGGATCTGGAAAAACAAACTTAGCATTACTTGCTGCAGTTCGCACAGCAGAAAGTGGAAAGAAAGTTCTCATAATAGATACTGAAGGAGGTATTGCAGTTGAAAGGATTACACAACTTCTCAAAAATAGTTTAATGCGCGAGGATGTGTTATCACGCTTACTCTTTTTCCAACCGTTAACTTTTGTAGATCAACAAATGGTCTTTGATAAATTTAAAGAATTAGATTGGACTAACGTTGGACTTGTTATTGTTGATTCAATTTCTATGTTATATCGTTTGCAACTTGGAAAGGCTGATGCGATCTTTGAAACGAATAGTAGTTTAGGTAGGCAAATAGCAGCAGCTGTTGAACTTGCACGTAGAAAAGAAATTCCAGTAATCATGACAAATCAAGTGTACTCTGATTTTGGCAAAGCAGATGGTGTAAAAATGGTTGGTGGTGACTTGTTGAAGTATGGATCTAAATGTTTGATTGAATTACAAAAAGGTGAAGGTGTTAGAGCGTTGATCCTTAAGAAACATAGAAGTTTGGTTCGTGAGAACCCTTTCATGTTTAGAATAGTTGAGGAAGGGTTAGAAGGGGTTGATGATGGAAATGTTGTAGAAGATGTTTTAGAATAATATTTTACCGTAACTCTATTTCTATATCTTTATCAAAGTGTTCTTTTGCAAATCTCTCAAAACGCAGTTTATATTGCATAGCCCTGGTTGTTGCAATACCTAACTTATCGCGTTGTTTTCGTCCACTATGTTCTAATTTCTCTTCTTGCGATCGGTAATGGTCACGCTTGTAACGTAAATTTTGAGCATTAGCATACATTGGATGTTGCATTTTACGCCTTGGCAAAGATTTTTTCTCTTCACTGAGCATTTGGAATTGTTCTTCAAGTGTTTTCATGTCAGAGCTTACTAACTCTTGATATAATGGTTCAAAAGGATGTTGTTCTTCATCTGGGGTTTGTAAATCTTCACTTGCAAGTTTTGCTAAAATCCAATTAAGAAGAGGCAGTAATTTTTCTTCAACATTCTCTCTGAAATATCTCAATGGATCTTCTTGTAAACTTTCAATTTCTGTTATTATCTCTAACAATTCATAGTCAGAATTTAAGTCAGCTAAATCACTTAATGAATTTTTTAATCTGCTAAAAAAGAGAAATAACTTATCTTCTATTTTTTCTAATTGCTTAGCCATTTCTTTTTCTTGAGATTGTAAATCATTTATCTCTTGAAATGTTCTTGATTGTTCAATTGTGTGCAATTCATCTTCAATTTTTTTACGTTGCTCAGTAGCTGCAACTATTCTTTTGTTTATTTTTTCTATTTCTCCATGTATCTCTTCACGTTGAGTTGTTATCTGAGAAATTACCTCTGCACTTTCAAGTAAATTTCCATAGCGGCCTTGGCGTGATTGAAGTAAAATACTTTTCATACTTTTTAGAGTTGTTTCTAAACGGTATAATTCTTCAAGTAATGACACTATGAAATCTTGCCAAGGAGCTTTACTTTCAAATTCTTGCAAAGACCTTTTGTGAATATTTCTTAAAGTGTTTGATCCGCGATCTAAAGAATGAAGAGCAATTTCAATTTCTTTAATTTTATTTGGAACTGTTCTTTTAATTTTCATAGAAGGATTTAATGAAAATAATTCTTTGAGAAATTGTATAACTGTTTTTGTTTCTCTAAGCAATAGTTTTAATTCTTTCTGTGCAGAATATTTCTTCTCTTGTTCTAATACTTTCTCAAGTGGTTCATTTGGGATAACGTCTTCAATTGAAAAAATAATGTGGTTCATTTGTCTTGCATGGTGAACAATCAACTCAGACATTTTTTGTTGTTCTTGAGAGAAATTTTCCTCAACCATCTGTGAAGCTATTTGCATTTCTGCCCATGCTAGAAGTTCTTTCGCACGCAACTTTTGGCTCATTTCTCCTTGAAGAACGTAGAGAATTCTTTGCAAAATTTTACGGATTGATTTCATTGTCTGCCTGCCTATTATGGTCTGTTATCCAGAATAGTTCTGGCGCAAAGTCAGGCCGGGCAACTTCTTACAACTGCACTTTGATTTTTGTTTGCTTTGCGAACAAAAATGTTTGTTGTATGTCTCTGAGTTTTTTCTTTATTCCGGCAAGTAGACTTGCGCGCCAATTATTCTGGACGCGTAATTGTAAGTTATCTGCCAGCAACAATTTCAATAATATCCAAATGATTAAGTTTGTGTTCTTTACCAACAGTTTTTTTACTTCTAACATCGATTGCTCGAATAAAGTTTTTGCCCAAATCAGTATGTAATTTGTAGGCAAATTGAAGGGCTGTTGTACCTTGTTGCATCAAAAAACAATCAGGAAGGGTGTTCCCATCTTTGTCTTCTAATTTACTTGCACCACCTGGATGCACCGCAATCATACTTAATATTGAGAAAATAGCGTTATTGAGGACGTCTTGCACACCTGTGCCATAGTCACTCTGCCCCATCACCTTCTCTTTAATAAATTGCAGTGCCAATCGTTGCCGATCTGACATATTTTCGGCATTTAGAATATTAAAACACTTCTCTTGTGGAATATAGTCAATCAAGGATGCTTTTGAGGCTATGCGAAGGGCAAGTTCAGATTCAGCACTTACTGGAATAAGTGGTATATTTGGATAGTCTTCTTTTATTCGTTTGAAATTTTCTTGCCCAGTTGGAGTGTCAAATTTATTTGCAGCAATGATCATTGGTTTTGTTTGTTTTCTAAGATCAGTTGCTAATGCCCTTAAATTTTCTTCAGTCCATTCTTGTGGTTTTTCATTATTTAGTCCAACGCTTTGCATTGCTTTTTCAATATGTTCTTCTTTAACTTTAAGTCCACTTAGTTGTTTTGCAAGCGCAACTTCAATTTTTCCTTTTTCTTGTTGTACTTGCCTTGAGAATCTTGTCCACCCTTTGCTTAAGATGCCATAATACCACATGTCAAGTTCAGTTGCTAAGAATTTGATGTCATTCTCTGGATTGTAAGATCCTGGTTTTACTGATTCTCCGCCTTCATTAGTTGATCCTGAGATATCAATGACATGAATAAGTGCGTCAGCTTGACGGAGGTCGTCAAGAAATTGATTACCCATCCCTTTTCCTTCGTGGGCCCCTGGAACTAGTCCAGCTACATCAATTACTTGAATTGGTACAAATCTGTATGGTCCTTGGATGTATCCTTCTCTTGGATTTGCAGCTTTACCAAATTCTTGAGCTACATCTTTAATTCTAACATAAGCAACTCCACTATTGGGTTTGATTGTTGCGAAAGGATAATTTGCAATTTCTACATCAGCTAGAGTAATTGCTTTGAAGAATGTACTTTTCCCAACATTTGGTTTTCCTACAATTCCAAGTAACATGGGGTATTCTTGTGGATTGGTGTTATATTAATGTTGTGGGTTTTGTTAATTATCAACACAACTAGTTTAATATATTACTTTTTTCTTTTTCTTTTCTTTCTTAGTTCTTTTAATGTAGGGGGCATACAAACTCTCTCGGCAGGACCATAGGATTTTGCTCTTTTTCTTATTGTCCAAAAATCATCCATTAATTTTTGAGCATCTTGTGCTGTGTAACGGAACCATTCTCCTGAACTTGTATCAATTGCAACAGATCTCATTCTTGGAAAACCTAATGTGTCTTCGTAGGTTAAATCAAAACTGAATTTAGTGTTATTAGGTCGTCTCATATACTCTTTAATAACATCAATTATTCTTTTACTCCCAAATAACCCTACTCCTCCGACTAACCTTGTGTCAAAATGCATCCGTTTTTTTGAAATAGAACAAAGGTCATTAACTAAAGCTTGAAGAGAAGATTCAATTTCTGTTTTTAGATCATAATGAGTTAGGAAACCAATTCGTTGATTTGCATCATACCCTCCAAAGGCAACACAAGAAGTAAGCGAAAATGTAGCAAGAACAGGTCTTTCACATCCAGCTGAAGCAATCCCATACTGTTTTTGATAAAATTCTTGAACTGTATTAGGATCGCCACTAAATAAAGGAGGCCGTTCCATAATTCCAAAGTAGTTTGCTAAGGGGTTAACAGTTGTCACTTTGGTGTAGGAAGAACTGTTCTTTAAAAAGATGGCTGTTAGTTGATAAATTAATATCAATGCTCTTCGTCTTCTCTATGGTGACTTGGCCAAGCCTTACTTGGGAAGAATGAATGTGATTCTTCATAAGGTAAGTATCTCTTGAGTTTGAACCATTGCTTAACGAAGTTAAGTAAAACATAGACTTCTTGATACAATTCTTTTTCTTTTTCTTGTATCTCATATATCCTGCTATCAAAGTTTTTTAAGAACGGTTTTAGAATAGGGTGTTTTTCAAATGCAGGAATATATAATTTTTCAACCCAGGCATTCACTGCAAGTTCTACTTCTCCTTTATGAGCTTTAAACTTTTGTCCATCACGAATAACTTCTGTTGCTTTTGTTCCAAGAACTTTGAATTTGAAATCTAAATGTTGTCTTAGCCAATTTGAGTTTGGTGCAGGACGCCACATTCGCCAGTGGATGTCCATCTCTTTTGCTCCACCACCAGTAATTTTTTCTCGATAATATGTTTCATAACGAATGGTGTCTTGTTCTAGTTTCCATCCACTTAATCCATTAAATTTATGTGCTTCCCAACCATATTCATCAAGCCAATAATGCAGAGCCTTATAGAACTCTTTAAGATCAAAAATATCTTTGAACTTCACCTTTGAACCGAACGGAACTACAGGTATAAATCTTTTATTTGGTTTGATAACTGGCATTGTATTCAGGTAAGTTATTAGGGGTTTTAAAGCTTTGTTACAAATGGAGCACCATACTAAAAAACGCTTTGCGTTTTTGGTACACAAGAAATTCTTTGAATTTCTCAGTGTTTGATAGTGCGTGCGACATGCGCCCCTTTCAGGTGCTTAGTCCCACAGTTGAATGTTAGTTAAAAATTTAATTTATAATTTATTTTTATTCAAAGTAACTTAAACTTTTTAGCACTTTTCCCAATGGCATCAAGTGCTGGCAATTTTTTCCCTCCAAGTAAAGTTAGGGTTGCACCACCACCGGTTGAAATGTGAGTAATTGCATTTTGTTTTTTATATTTTTTTAGAAGTTCAATAGTTTCTCCGCCACCACAAATAGTTCTTGCATCTGAACTTGTTATTTCTTTCATAAATGCAACAGTTGCTTTTCTATAAGCTGAAAGTTCAGTGAACCCAAGTGGCCCATTCCAAATTATTTGTTTAGAGTTGTGTACCAATTCAATTAATTTTTTAACACTTTTTGGCCCAATATCAAGACCAATAGCATTACTTGGAATTTCTTTTTGATCTACAACGAATTTTTTTGCAGCATTTTTTAGAGAATTACTACATACGAAATCTGTTGGTAATATTATTTTGTTTGCATTTTTTGAAGATAATATCTTTTTTGCCATGTCTACAGATTCTCTGCTGACTTTTGAATGCCCAACATGGATTCCTTTTGCTCGAAGAAATGAAAAACAAAGAGCACCACCAATGAAAACCAACTCCGCATGTTTTAAAGCTGAAGGGATAATATTTAATTTATCTAATTTTGCTCCTCCAATTACCCATAAACTTTTCTTTTGAATACGCATCGCAGCATTGTATGTATCAACTTCATCTTGAAGTAAAAGACCACTTGCTGTTGGAAGAAAAGCTGGAAGCAAAGTTGTTGTAGCGTGTTTTCTGTGTGCTACTGCAAACGCATCGAAGATGTACACTTCCGCAAGGCTGGCCAGTGCGTGTGCAAAACTAAGATCTCTTGTTTCTTCTTCACTATAAAAACGTAGATTTTCAAGAATAATAATCTGGCCTTGGTTCGCTTTTTTAATCCTCTCTTTTACATCTCTACCTATACAATGTTGAAGAAAATGAATGGTTCTTTTTGGAAGTAATCTTGCAAGTTCACTTGCAACTGGTTTTAATGAAAGGGAAGGAACAGGTTTTCCTTTTGGCCTTCCAAGATGACTAATGATAACAACTTTGCACCTTTTGCGTAATAATTCTTTAATGGTAGGAAGTGTTTTTTTTATTTTGAAAGAATCTTTAACTTTTCCATTGTGTGTTGGAACGTTAAAATCTACTCTTAATAGAACAGTTTTACCATATAATTCCATATCTGCAAGAGTTGCTCTTTTAAGAATTGTTTTATTATATTTTTTTTTTGTACGGAGTAATCTGTGAATTAGTTTAACCATCGCTGCTTATTGTTGACTTTTCTCTTTAAAAGATTATTCATTAGAATTATTATTTGAATTAGTGGAGTCTGCAAATAACACTTTACAACTATCAACTATTCGATCTTGAAAATCATAGTTTTTTTCTCCTTCTTTCTTTTCTGTATGCATAGTTTTTATTAAATCTTGAATTAATTGCAATTCTGTTTCTTGTTTTATTCTACCCTTCTCTTCAAGATTATTATCTCCAGTGTTATTTTGTAAATGTTCTTTTATCAAAGCAAGTTCTGTTTCTTCAGGGTTTGCATCCAACCCTAATGAAATTCCTTCAAACTCAGCACGTTGAATTCTATTACTATTTATGAGAATTGCATACACGTTTTTTTCTTTTGCAATTTGTATGAGTGAATTTAAATCAAGATCCTTAATTTGTCTTTCTGCAATATTTCCTGTCACTCGCACAGTTATAATCTTATTTTCAATGTTA
>CAYTOG010000044.1:0-8062 GCA_964439765.1 uncultured Methanosarcinales archaeon | reverse complement strand
GATTGGCACATAAGTCTTAAATAGACATATAAGTCAATAAAATAAGATATTAACATGACAAATCAAACAAACTCAATTGGTGTAGCTTCTTTCGTTAAAAAAAACTTTACTCCCTACAATGGAGATTCTTCTTTTTTAGTATCACCTTCAACAAAAACCACAATTATTTGGAACCGTTGCAAAGAATTACTAAAACAAGAATTTGAAAAAGGAGGGCTTTTAGATATTGACACAAAAACAATTTCTAGAATCAACAGCCATAAAGCAGGTTTCATTGATAAAGAAAACGAAGTTATTGTCGGTTTGCAAACTGATTCTCCACTGAAAAGACAAATAAAACCATATGGTGGAATTCGAGTTGTTGAAAAAGCGTGTGAACAAAATGGATACACACTTGATCCTGAAATAATAAAAACATTCACAAAATATCAAAAAACACATAATGATGGTGTGTTCAGCGCGTACACAGAAAACATGCGTCAATTAAGACGAGTTGGAATTCTAACTGGCCTTCCAGATAATTATGCCAGAGGAAGAATCATTGGAGATTATCGAAGAGTTGCGTTATACGGCACCAACTGGCTAATAGAAGAGAAAAAAGAAGATCAAAAAAATCTCATTGGTGAAATGACTGATGAAAAGATTCGCCTACGTGAAGAGATTACAGAACAAATTGTCGCTCTAAAATTAATGAAAGATATGGCATCAAGATACAATGTTGATATCTCCATGCCTGCAACTAACGCTAAAGAAGCAATTCAATGGACATACTTCGCATATCTTGCTGGAGTAAAAGAACATGATGGTGCTGCAATGAGTCTTGGCAGTGTTGGGACATTCTTTGACATTTTTATTGAACAAGACATGAAAAAAGGTATTCTTAACGAAGAAGGTGCCCAAGAATTAATCGACCAGTTTGTAATCAAACTGAGATTAGTTAGACACTTAAGACCAAATGAATACAATGAAATCTTCGCAGGTGATCCAACATGGGTTACAGAAGCAATTGGTGGATGCACACTTGAGGGTAAACACAAAATTACAAAAACAGCATTCCGTTTTTTACAAACATTATACAATCTTGGCCCATCGCCAGAACCAAACTTGACTATTCTGTGGTCAAAAAATCTTCCAATCAAGTTCAAAGAATTTTGCTCTAAAGTTTCAATTGATACATCTAGTATACAATTTGAAAACGATGAATTGATGAGAAATGAATTCAAAACAGATGACTATGGTATTAGTTGTTGTGTTTCACAAATGGAACTTGGAAAAGATATGCAATTTTTTGGAGCAAGATGTAACTTAGTAAAAGCCTTGTTGCTTGCAATTAATGAAGGAAAAGATGAAATTAATGCTGTGAAAGTTATTGAAAATATTCCTAATTTACAAAACACCGCCACCCTCAATTATGAAGAAGTAAAACAACTTTTTGACAAATGTGTAACTGAAATTGCAAGAGAATATGTAAACACAATGAATGTAATTCATTACATGCATGATAAATATTATTACGAACGTGCCCAAATGGCATTAATTAATTCAAAACCAAAGAGAAACATGGCCTTTGGTATAGCTGGCCTATCTGTTGTAGCTGACTCACTATCAGCTATCAAATATGCAAAAGTCAAACCTATAAGAAATAATGAAGGAGTTACAACTGATTTTGAGATAATAGGAGATTTTCCAAAATTTGGAAATGATGATGACAGAGTAGATTCAATAGCACAAGATCTTGTCAAACAATTTAATTTAGAATTACACAAACATAAAATATATCGAAATGCAACACCAACGCTTTCTGTACTCACAATAACATCAAACGTTCTTTATGGAAAGAAAACAGGGGCAACTCCTGATGGAAGAAAAAAAGGCGAAGCTTTTGCACCTGGAGCGAATCCAATGCATGGAAGAGATAATAGTGGTGTTATTGCATCATTAAATTCTGTAGCAAGTCTTCCATACCAACACGCACACGATGGAATTTCAAATACGTTTACTATTGTTCCAAGCGCACTTGGAAGTGTTGATGAAGAAAAAATCACAAATATGGTCTCATTATTAGATGGATATTTCTCAAAAGGTGCTCACCATTTGAATGTAAATGTGTTGAACCGTGAAACTTTGAAAGACGCGATGAAAAATCCAGAGAAGTACCCACAGTTAACTATTCGAATTTCAGGGTATGCTGTTAATTTCATAAAACTAAATTCTGAGCAACAACAAGAAGTTTTGGATAGGACTTTTCATACAAGAATGTGATTACAACAATAAAATGGATAGTACTAACAACGAAAAAACAATCAATGTCCATTCCATTGAAACATTTGGAACGCAAGAAGGCCCAGGTATCAGATTAGTTATTTTTCTACAAGGTTGTAATCTTCGTTGCATATTTTGTCATAATCCAGATGCTCAAGCAACAACAAAAAATAAGTTGATGACAGAAGAAAAAATCTTCGAACTTCTAAAGAAGCAAAAAGAATACTTTTCAGATAAAGAAGGTCATGAAGGAGGAATTACTTTCTCAGGTGGCGAGCCGCTTATGCACGCAGATAAATTACTTCCTTTATTCAAAAAATTAAAAGAGAGAGGATATCATGTTGCAATTGACACTTCTGGATCAAGAATAAATGATTCTGTGAAGAAACTTCTAGAGTTTACTGATTTGGTTCTTCTTGATGTCAAACATACAGATAAAAACAAGTACAAACAAATTACTGGGGGCAATATTGACACATTCAATAGTTTCTTTGCTTATTGCGAAGAAAAGAAAAAAGAAGTTTGGCTCCGTTATGTTTTAATGCCAAGGTTCACTGATGACAAAGAAGGAATTGAAGATATTGGTAAAAGATTCAAAGACTATTCTTGCATTAAGAGAATCGAGATCTTACCATATCACACAGGAGGAGTTTCTAAGTATAAAGAATTAGGAATGGAGTACAAATACAAAGATACCAAACCTCCAACAACAAAAGAGATAGAGCAAGCAAAACAAATATTAGAAAAATACTTTGAGAATGTATTTGTTCGTTAAAAACCCTATTCTTTCTTAACCAAATAAAACAATTCAGTAGAAGTTTCGAATTTCTCAACTGAATACTCCAATCTTTCACATAAGTACTCTACCCAGCGACGCTGAGGGTAACGCATTGGTTTTCCACTGCGAGTAACTGTTGGAAACGAAAGCAACACAAATCTAGAAGGAACTGCTTTCAACACAACTTCTGTTCTAGTATGGCCTTTTCCACGATCTAAATGATCAGTTAATTTTAGCATAAACGCTAAATCTGCCTCTCTAATTTTTTTGAGCCACGCAATATCTTTACTAACTCGCAAATTAAGTATACTTGAAGAACCAGAAAAGTTCTCAGAAAAATTACTGACAGAAGAAAAAAATGTATTTAATAAATCCTGCTCTGATTTATTAATATCAAACGCTAAATATTCCACATTATCTAATGTTTTCTTTCCAAGATACACTAAAGAAAATGGGTGCAATCCACAGCCTAAATCAATTACTCGTTTTAACGGTTTAACTTTTTTCAAAAGCCAAGAATATAATTTTTTGTAATCATCTAATCTCTCAGAACTAGATGCATGAGATTCAAGAACTTTTCTAGAAATAACTTCAAATTGCTTCCATGTTCTACAATTATTTAATTCTTCATGAAACCGCAAATATTCTTCTGTACGATTTCCAACTTCAAAGAGAGAATGGGCTCTCCTAAGAACTAATCTTACTGCTTTGACTATTCGTTTGAACTCACTTGATCTCTCACTAATTTTACCTGAATTGAAATATTTAAGGGCTTTAGCATCCCTTGCAAAAAACGCTTTTAATTCGTGTAAAGCAAATTGACTGTCAACTGATTGCAACTCTTTTTTGCTTAAAATTGCATCAAGTAAAAGCTTAAATGCCATCTTTCGTTGGACCATATATAAAAATACTATTTTCCAGATATAAAAAGGTTTTTAAGGCTTGAAAGAAACATATGAACAAGATGTCTAACAAATCTAGCATTGAAGGGTCGGTTAATAAGCTAAAACTTTTTGGCCGTAAAGCATGGCATTTTCTATGGCATGATGATTCTGTTTGGAGTTGGATTGCAAATATTGCAATTGCATTCATTGTTATAAAGTTCATTTTCTATCCTTTACTTGGAATTATTCTAGGAACTGGTTTTCCAGTTGTTGCTGTGGTAAGCGAAAGTATGGAACATGGCCTTCATGATGGAGAAATTTGTGGGCAAGATTATGATTACTTCCCAAATGGTTTTGACAACTGGTGGCAAGTGTGTGGGTATTGGTACCAAGATTCTGACATTGACATAACAAAAGAACAATTTGAAGAGTTTCCATTACATAATGGGTTCAATAAGGGTGATATCATCGTCCTTTGGAGAGCAAATGAAGAAAATATTGAAGTTGGAGATATATTAGTTTACCAATCAACAAAAAGTCAACCAATTATCCACCGTGTAGTTAAAGTTTGGACAGAAGAAAACGATGAAACTGGAGTAGAAGAATATCATTATCAAACAAAAGGTGACCATAATGAAGACAGTTTTGCTGGATACCTTGGAGAAGATGATATTACAATTGATAGAATCTATGGACAAGCTTTATTCAAGATTCCATTCCTAGGTTACATAAAGATAATCTTCGCAGAGATATTGTATCTATTTGGTGTGAATATTATTGGGTAAAATTCTTTAGCAATTACTCTGTTTATGGCGCGCGGGTCCCGTTGCCGGAATGAAAAGAAAGAGAATAAAACTCCTGTGAGCATTTTGTTGCACGAAGTAACAAAATCAAGGCGAAACAGGAAAAAAGTAGCCCGGCCTGACCAGCGCCATAAAAATAAGATATTAAAACAACCAAAACAATAATAAAGCGTATTTCCTTCTTTTGTAATATGGCAGTAAACAAAGCATCAATTGATGACTTTCCAAACTTAGTTAGGTTGTTTAAAGAATTCTTCCCAAGACACAATGTATTCAATCAAAAATCGCCTTACATCAAAAAATATTTGACATCTATCTCACAAAAATATCCTCTACTCATTATTAAAGAAAAAGATCCAGATACTGAAGAAATTTTCATTAGTGCCGCAGCTTATATTGTTAAAATAGATGAGTCTAAAGATAAAACTCACACAAGATGGAAGTTTCGTCATTTCGCATTTCGCAATGAAAATTCTGGAGAAGAAATGCTTGTTGCTTGTGAAGAGTATGTGAAGAAACAATCGAACACGATAAAAATTGAACTTACAATATCTGAAAGTGAATCTAGTTTACATTTCTTTGAAGGACAGAGTTATCAAAATGAAGGTCTTCTAAAAAACCATTATCGCTGGGGCGAAACTTGTTATGTTACTTCTGTTGAATCATTAAAGAAAAACTAATTTAAAAAAATAAGAAAAAAGAATAAGAAAAAAAAGAAAAAAACAACTCAACTAAGTCCTAAAACAAAGTTAAACCATACGCAATAAATAAAGGTGCAAACACTATTGCTAGTGTGTTAATTACCTTAATCAAAGCGTTTAGTGCAGGTCCTGCGGTATCTTTGAATGGATCTCCTACAGTGTCACCGATAACAGCTGCTTTGTGAGCAGCTTTACCTTTACCACCATGGTTTCCATCTTCGATGTACTTCTTTGCGTTATCCCAAGCAGCTCCGGCATTTGCCATAAAGAGTGCCATCAAAAGACCTGAGAGAATTACCCCAATAAGTAATCCACCAAGTGCTTTAACACCAAGAATCATTCCAACAAGAACAGGTGCAGCAACAGCAATTACAGCTGGCAAGATCATATTTTTTAATGCCGCCTTTGTTACAATATCTACACATTTCCCATATTCTGGTTTTGCTTTACCGCTCATGATACCTTTAATTTCTTTAAACTGCCTTCGAACTTCAATTACAATTTTATGCGCAGTGTTTCCAACTGCCGTCATACAAACTGCAGAGAAGATAAAAGGTAGCATTGCTCCAATAAAGAGACCAACGAGTACGATAGGTTCTGTTAATGCGAAAGTTAATTCACCACTACCGCTTTTCACAACTTCTTCAACAAATGCTGCAAAAAGAGCAAGTGTCGCAAGAGCTGCTGATCCTATTGCATATCCTTTTGTAACTGCTTTAGTTGTATTTCCAACTGCATCAAGTTCATCGGTAACTTTTCTAACCTTTGAACTAAGGCCACTCATCTCAGCAATTCCACCAGCGTTATCAGTAATTGGCCCATAACTATCAAGCGCAATAACCATTCCTGTTAGGGAAAGCATTGAAACAGCTGCAATTGCAATACCATACAATCCAGCGAGCCAGTAAGCTCCAAGGATACCTGCACAAATAACAAAGACAGGCAGAATAGTACTTTGCAATCCAAAAGCAAGTCCAGAGATAAGATTCGTTCCAGCGCCAGTAACGGAGCTCTCAGCAATCTTTCTAACTGGATGATACTTTGTACTGGTATAATATTCTGTGATTATAGTGATACACAATGTAATCACAAGACCAATTAGCGTTGTATAAAACAAGTTAATTGAGTTACCTGTTTGCCATGTTACAAAGTAAAAACCTACAGCTGCTACTATTCCAGAAACAATGAGCCCTTTGTAAAGTGCTGCCATAATACTTCCATTGCTACTAAGGCGTACAAACCAAGTTCCAATAATAGATGCGATAATTGCAACAGCACCAAGCATTAATGGAAACTCAACAGCAGCTGAAATACTTGAAGAGACAGATGGAATTGTAGCTAAAAGCATTGCAGCTAGTAAAGTTACAACATATGTTTCATACAAATCTGCACCCATTCCAGCGCAATCTCCAACATTGTCTCCAACGTTATCAGCGATAGTTGCAGGATTCCTTGGATCATCTTCAGGAATTCCAGCTTCTACTTTTCCAACAAGGTCAGCTCCAACATCTGCTGCTTTGGTAAAAATACCACCGCCAACACGAGCAAACAGTGAGATTAGAGAAGCTCCAAATCCTAATCCAACAAGAAGTAATGGATCTCCATAAATTAAGTAAAGGAAACTTACAGCGAAAAGAGCAAGTCCAACTACTGCCATTCCAGTAACTGCGCCACCTTTAAATGCAATGCCAAGAGCTTCAGATACTCCTTTCTTTGCAGTTTCTGCTGTGCGAACATTTGCTCGAACTGAAATATTTAATCCGAGATATCCGCTCGCAGCAGATAGTAATGCTCCAAAAATGAATCCGATCGCAATTGGTGGATCGAATAACAGGAACAATAAAACAGCAATGAGTACTGCAAATATAGCTATTGTCTTATATTGACGTGCCATATATGCCATTGCGCCTTCTTTGATTGCATCAGATATTTCCCGCATTTTTTCAGAGCCGTGTGGCGCCTGAAGAACCTTAAATGAAAGGTAGCCAGAATATAAAAGTGCAAGTAAACTCATTAATAATGCAAATAATGCTACAGACATATTTTTTCCCCCCTAATAATTAAATCTGTTAATGAAAAGAAAATCAAGGAGTAATTTAAAAAGCTTTTGATAAAAGCTTTTGATCAATCACACCACAACAACATTTATCAACAAGCATAACAAAAATGAAATATGTTCGAATTTAAAGTAATTCTTGGGATAATAGCCATTATCCTATCATTAATAGCTTACGTACCATATTTTCGTGATATTTTCAATGGAAAAACTAAACCACATGCCTACACTTGGTTAGTTTGGGCTTCTTTAACAGGAATTGCCTTTGTAGGGCAACTTTTTGATGGTGCTGGAGCTGGAGCGTGGGTTACTGGTGCTATCTCTGCTGTTAGTTTTGTAATATTCTTCTTGGCATTGGAAAAAGGTGAAAAGAATATCACAATTTCAGATAAATTCAGTTTATTTGGAGCGGTGATTGCTTTGTTGTTATGGTTCATAACAAATAGTCCGTTGATATCAATGATTTTAATTACAATAATTGACTTATTTGGATGGTATCCAACTATTCGAAAGTCCTATAATAAACCAACAGAAGAAACGTTGTCAACATATTTCCTAGATGGTATTGCTTTTCTAAT
>CAYTOG010000043.1:0-8074 GCA_964439765.1 uncultured Methanosarcinales archaeon | reverse complement strand
GCACACAAGAGAAAACAGAAGAAACTAAACCCAAATCAAGTATTTGGACAGAAAAATATCGGCCGCAGACATTTGATGAAGTAAAAGGTCAAGATCATATTGTTGAAAAACTTAAAGCATTTGTTAAATCAAATGCTATGCCTCATTTATTATTTAGTGGGCCAGCAGGTGTTGGAAAAACAACATTGTCTTTAGTAATTGCAAAAACATTGTTTGGAAACAATTGGAGAGCTAACACATTAGAATTAAATGCAAGCGATGAAAGAGGAATTGATGTTGTCCGAACAAAAGTTAAAGATTTTGCAAGAACCAAGGCTCTCGGAAATGTGCCTTTCAAATTGATTTATCTTGACGAAAGTGATGCTCTAACAAAAGATGCGCAGCAAGCTCTTCGTCGAACAATGGAAAATTATACAAAAACTTGCAGGTTTATTCTTTCATGTAACTATTCATCAAAAATTCTTGATCCAATTCAAAGTAGGTGTGCTATCTTTCGTTTCAAACCACTTGCAATAAAAGACATAATTGAGATGATTGATATTCTCTGTCAAAAAGAAGGTCTTTCAATGACTGATGATGCGAAAACTGCTCTAGCTGATATTTGTGGTGGAGATTGTAGAAAATTAGAGAATATTTTACAAAGTTGTGCTGTTCTTTCAAAACAAATTGATGTTGAATTAATTTATTCTATGGCAGCGGTTGCAAAACCAAAAGAAATAGCTGAAGTAATCTCACTTGCATTAAATCAGGACTTTATGACTTCACGTAAGAAATTACTTGATTTGATGTTAGAATACGGCCTTTCAGGATCAGATATAATCAAACAAATGGCAAAAGAGATCTGGAATTTGGCCGCTGAAGACAAGATAAAAGTCCAATTAATTGATAAATGTGGAGAGATTGAATTTCGTCTTGTAGAGGGAAGCGATGAATATCTACAATTAGAATCATTTCTGGCAACTGTTATGTTAATTGGGTCAAAGAAATAAATTTTTTGCAATTAATTTTTATAAAAAAAATAAAAAAAATAATTAACAATTACTCAACGCTTTCTTTCACACGAAGAGTTTCACTAACAATGTCCCTATAAGTATATTCAAAAGAGATACTTACTGATTTTGTATACAAGTCTTCTTCATCTAGTGCTTCTGAGAGCTGACAAATAACTTCTGCTGCCCCATCAACAAGTCGTGCTTGATCTTCCCTGCCACCACTTTTACATTCCCAACCAAGAGAATCGTCAATGGTGTAGGAAACTTGGCTAAATCGATCATCGAATTCTTCACCAACAATTGTTGATTCACCATCTCCAACATTACTAATACCAATCTTTAACATCATCTTTCCTTGACCAGCACTATCTTGTTCTACAGAAGTGATTGTAATTGGCGCACCAGAAACTGAATATGTTCTACCTTCTTGGATTTCACATACTCTTTCATCACCACTATCTCCCTTAAAACAAACATCGTTGATGATCAAATATGTTTTGTAATCATAATCGTAATCAACATACCAAACAAGATCTTGATAACCAACTACTTCAGCATCATATGTTGCATAATCTCCACCAGTAAAACTAATTAATTCCTCGTCACCATCTGGGTTAAACTCAGAGATTTCTTCAATTTCTTCAGAATTTGACATCTCCCAATTTGAAATTCCAGTAAAATCTGCTTGAGCTGGACCAAGTAATTGTAAACGAACATCTCCTGCTTCAATTAAATGTTCTCCACTGTTTGTTAAGATTACTTCAAGTGGAAAATCTTCAGTGTCATAAATAGTGTAAATTCCATCTTCAAGAACACTAAGTGGTTCAAAAGCAACATCAATTCCCTCTGAACCTCCAAAGAAAACTCCTGGGCTGCTGGTATCTACTTCTCCAGAACCACCAGAACAAGAACTTAAAAATAATGCAAGCGTGAGAATGCTAATAAAGAGTATTGATTTTCGAACCATTGATACCACCTTCTTTTTTGTAAATAATAAATAAAACGAAGCAAATATGCTATAAAAAGGTGTCGGTAATAGAAGTGTATTAAAAAGATCATTAAGGAGTTGCGATAATTTCTACACCTTGCTGTTCACTTTCAATATAATTATAATCAAGAGTTATCTGCAAAGGTGTTTCATAAGCAGTACTTCCACTAATACTAAATGTACACACAATTTTTCCAACATCATTAGAAAGTCGAAGAATCCCATTTGATGGTGTACATTCAACCATACTTCCACCAGTCATCTCAATATTATAACTTATACGATCTAGATCTTCATAATCTAGAGTGCTTTCTCCACAACTGCTTATGTCTGTATATGGGCTAAGTACTCGACCACCACCAGAATTGTGAACACTAATTTCAAAGATTGCAGTATCTCCGATCATATCAACTCCAACATAACTAACACTAACTGGGCCACCTTGACTACTCATCGAAACGTCTTGTGGATCACATGCTTTCTGTTCAGATGTTATTTGATAAAAGAGCGGATCAACACAGATACTTGGGTTAGCAAGAGTTTGGTATGCATAACACCAAACAAGATTTAAATTTGGAGAATATTCTAGAGTTCCATCTGGTAAATTAATACTTGATGAAAGATATTCTACTTGATTCCAGCCCCCATCTAAATTATATACATTTTTTCCATCAATGGGACCACAACTTTGTGCATAATCAATACCACTGATAATATTCGGGTCAAACCCAGTTACTTGCAAATAACATTCAGTTGCTCCAACATCATATGCTCCTTTGTTTTCAACTTCAAGCAGCATAACAAAATCACTTATGTCATACATAGTAGTTGGAGGATAATCATGAACAAAATCAACTTCAATTCCTTGTGTTCCACTTTGTACTTGAGCAAGAACACTTGATGTGCTGTCTGCATCTTCTCCTTGTGAAATAGAAGAGCAAGAACTAAGAAGGAGCATTGAAACAATAGCTACTAATAACAACACAAATTTCATTCTACCCATCACAAGAAGAATAATAAGAAATTAGTTAATAAAGCTTTCTGAGGTTCGAAGAAACGAAGAAAGTTCAAAATCTCTGATTTTTGTGAGTTACTGAAATCCCCAAGAGATTTTAGATACTCATCGAGTTGTTGTCACAGTAAGAGTTTCAGTTTCATGTAAAACGTATTCATAAAATAAATCTAATTTCAATAATTTTTCCATGGCTACATTATTTGGATCAAAATGATATTCACAATCTAAATCAATGGTTTGTTCGCCACTTTCAAAAATATACTCATCATCATCAACTTCGCCTTCTCCAACAAATGTACAATCCATCTCTTCTGTTGTCAGATCTGCAGAGATTATACTAATCCACTCAACTTCCCCTTCCCCTTTATTCTCAATATGAAATGTGAAATATGCAATTCCAAGTCTCTCTGAAACAATTTCTTCAAAACTACTTATAACAACTGGACTATACTGTGCTGTTGTTCTAACTTCCCCCTCTGGATTTTCACAATTACCATAAACATCATACAAATCTGGATTAATACAAACTTCTTGTTCTAATACTGTTGAGTATCCAAAACGTGCGGTAATGAAAAGTGGCACCTCAACTTCACTTCGCTCTTCAATAATTTCACCAATATATCCATCAAATTCTACTATTGTATCACTGATCCCAGGATATTGGTCATTATATCCATAAAGACTGATTCCATCTTCAAAATCTGTGCTCATTTCAATAAGAGATTCATCGTAACCAACAAGAAGGGAAATTTCTCCTTGACTCAAATCTTGTGACCCCCGATTTTCTAACGTAACAAAAACATAAAGTTCATTAAATTCTTCTAATTCATTACGAGGTTCAATCTCTATCCCACTAATAATTGGGCCAGCATTACTAGAATCATATTCTAAATCAACAATCCCACCACGATCAGTGTTACTATCATTTTCAGAACAAGCACTCAAAATAAATGCTAAAATTACGAGAAATATGCAAAAGGCTATTCGTGTTCTATAACTTTTATTCACGTAAAGTCACCTCCACATCTTGGGTTAAACTTAATTGATAGTCATAATCTAAATATGCAAGATACAATTCTGGCCAATATTCTACTGAAGTTAAATCTCCCATTATCGAGGTAAGTTCACTTCCAAGAAGAGCATCACAAGAACCAATAAAAATTGAATCTCTTTGATCATCTGGAAGAAATACTGAATCTACACCACCAGCTAAGCAATCGTAATCATCTATTTCAAAATCATCTAATTCTAAAGAATATGAATTTACAGAAACAATTTTTCCATCCCCAATATTCTCTAGTTCAATATTTACAGTTGGAATATTATCTAAAGCAATAATATGATTGTCTGCTGGTTCTCCTATTATAAAATTAATCCGAGCAAATTCATCTGCAGAGTAAGGGCCAGTGTTATCAACATAGGAATTTATTCTTTCAATTAATAAAGAATTATCTTCATCGTATTCATTAACAAAAGCTCGTTTTAGATAAGTAACAGTTGTAAAATCTTCAACAGTTGTATTAAATTGCAATTCATAACTTCCATTCAAATCGGTTGTTGGTTGACAATAATATGTCCTTGCAAATTCTTCTTCGATACTAATTGACTCACTAATCTCTTTTCCACCACGAATAACAACACCAGAGGTTGATTCATCTCTTGATTCAAAACTACAGCTTAAAGAAAGAGCAAATTGTTTATTTTTAGGATTACTAATTTCTATATCTATTGGAAAATCTTGTTTGTCAAGTTCTCCTGAATAAGCATTTGTAATCTGTTCATTAAATGAACCACTTAGAGAAACACTCAATTCAACATATTGATCCAGTTCGCTTTCAGTTGAACCACCAACAGTTGTTCCATCTTCATAAGCAGTTCTTTTGTCATCAACACAAATATTATGTTCGTTCGATCCAACCTCAGAATCTTCAGCACAAGTGGCGCTCCAACCCGATTCTAACTGCCGATCTTCAACACAACCAGCAAAATCAGCGTCACCACTGAAAAGAATTCCAAAGCATTTAATTTGTGATAACCAATAAGGTTCAATACCAGATAACTCTTCGCGTGCTTCTTCTTGTGATTCAGCTAGTTCTGATATGCTTGGGAAAAAAGAATCACTTTCATAACCAACGGTAGGAATTGCTGGAATCAAAAACACAAGAACGATATATATTATTCCAAGTGTGTGAATTGCACGCATAAAAAAGTTAATAGAAGGGTTTTTGATGGAATCAATCGGCAGAGTCATCAATCCGAAAAATGTCCACCAAGGCATGAATAGAATCATATTTGTTGTAAGAGAAGTGATTTCTAAACCAAGAGTATCTACTAAAAATGGAATTAATCCAATATCTAAAAAAAGAAATAAAACAGGTATTATTCCATATAATTCTGGTTGTATTGCTCTTCCTTTAGTAAACACATCAACAGCAAGCAACACTGCCGCACAAGTTCCAACAAAGTAAATTAAAAAAGAGGGTACGACACTTGCTTTAAAGTAAAAATACCAAAGACAAAAGAAGAACATTGGTAATATTATAGCTGCTTTATCAACTTGCACTTTTTCTGACAAAGCATAACCTGCCATTGCAAACATAACAAATGAAAGTAAGATAATTATAGAACTGCTATCTCCTAAAACATAACGTAAGAAATATTGAATGAGACCAAGGAAGATCAAAACCATTGACCAATTTTTCATGCTTTCTGTAACTTGTCTTAGGCCCTCACCAGCAGCAGCCATGCTACCACCAATTGCAGCTCCACTGCCAACACTCCCACTAGCAAAACCCCCACTTGTTAACTTCGCTGCACCACCAAGAGCAACACCAGTTAAACCTGCGTCTACTCGATATCGTAAGAAGTTTCTCCATCCATAACTACTAAAAGCATTGTCCACCATTCATCGTCCTCAGTATATACAAAGTAAGACGAATATTTTAGCATATAAAAACATTGCTTTAGTTACTCAAACCTAAATGAAGGCGCGCCGGCGTAACTTGCTGGCACGGAAGAGGAAAAGAATTGAATTTCAGAGAGGCCTTTTGCAACACAAAGTATGCAAAAGCTAACGCCGAACTGAATACCACGGGCGCCGCTCCAGCCAGCGCCAATTCATTTAGATAAATAAACCAAATTAAAGAAACAAGAACATTTTACTCCAAAGAAACAAGTAACTCGCGAACTTCAATTGTCTGACTTGGTTGGATTGAAACTGCATTATTTCCAGTATCAACATAATCACTTATATCAAAAGAATAACTAGAACTAGTTGTATCAAAATGTCTTTTATAACCATTTATACTCACATAACCAGATTTTGTTTCGCCATCATCAGAAAATTCTAAAGTAACTTCCACAGAATTATCTCCACTAGTTACTGCTTCTTGTTCTTCAAAGGTTAGTTGAAAATAATATGTTGGATACTCAACTGTTTCTAATGTTGACTCTACTTCTAAATTGTAGAGGACATAATCTCCTCCGTCAGCGCTAAAATGCAAGGTGTTTTGCCCAACAAAAAGCATAGACGGGTCAAGTTCAATATTTCCCATTTGTACACTACAATCTGGTGTAGCTGAATACAAAGTATACGCTGAATTAAGTGTAATTTCTAAAGTTCCTTCGGAATCACCTGCGCAATCAGGCTGGAAAGTAAAAACAGCAGTTGCCATGTTATCATATTCAGTGTCTGAAATACTAAAAACACCAGTTGCTTCTTGGTGAGAAATATCAGTTACATCAGCAACTATTTTTATGCTCTCTAAACTGATAACATTACTTGTCCAAAAGGATGCTCCCGGAGAAGATGCGCTAAAAATAAGTTCATTATTTTGTTCTAATAATGTAGTTGGAATTTCAACATTTAAATTGTCTCCTGATTCAACTTCTTCTTGCAATAATTCTTCACCATTAAAGCTAACAGTTAAAGACCCTGTCGCTTCTTCTACATTAAAACTCATAATAACATCATCAACTAAACTAACATCATCCACACTAAAAGAAACACTTCCTTCTTCTTTACTAAAGACGCTTCGCTTGATGTATACGCTACTTCTTTCAGTGAGAGTTTCTACTTCAGTTTCGGTGTAAATGTGAACTGATGCGAGACTGTGTTCTATTTCATCAACACTAAGATATTCTATTTTTCCAGGATATTCTTCTAAAAGTAAATCAGCAATGCTACTTGAACCATCATCACTATCTTCATAATCTCCATCTAAAAGAGCTGCTCTTTCTTCTGGAGAAACAAGAATGACATAAGAGACTATAGCTGCACCAATTATTGCAACTAAAACTGCAGCAGCAGCTGCTGCTTGTGCTTTCTTAGCAAAAGAACGTTTACCACCCAAAACCATAAATTAAACAAGGCCAGCCTAGTATATAAATATTGCTCCTTCATAAACCACACGAAACAATTAATAAACTTCAGGATCCTAACTTTTAACAATGTTTATCAAACGATTTGATCAAAAAACAAGTACTGCTAAAATCAGAGTTACGGATACAGATGATCTTTGGTACCTTAGCCATTTAATTGATCCAGGGAATAAGGTAAGAGGTACTGCACATCGCAAGATTAAGATTGGTGAAGGAGAAAATGTCAAGATTATTCGCAAAATAGTTACTCTTACACTTCTTGTTGAAAAAATTGAATATCAAGCTCAAAATGCCACATTAAGAATAAATTGCACTATTATTGATGGGCCTGATGATTTTCCAAGAGGGAGTTACCAAAACATCAGTGTAAAAGAAGATGATGAAATTGCAATTCAAAAAGAGTATTGGCCAAGTTTTCAAGAACAAAAATTACGCGAAGCAGCTAAACCAAAAAGACAGATTTTACTTTGTATTATGGATCGAGAAGAAGCAATTTTAGCTATTTCCACAAAATTTGGCCATAAAATCCTCTCAGAATATAAAGGAGAATCAAATAAAAAATATGCTGGGCACAGCAGTAAAGGAAATTTCTATTTAGAATTGAGCAAAATTATTCTAGAGTACACAAAACGTTTTGATCCAAGTAAAATGTATCTTGCATTTCTCTTGCTGGATGATCTTGAGGAACAAATAATGCAT
>CAYTOG010000042.1:0-9311 GCA_964439765.1 uncultured Methanosarcinales archaeon | reverse complement strand
AATAAAAAATAATGCTAATGTTATTTATGCTGCTTTACAACAACATAATTCCCAATAACAAGAATGTCCAACCCGCAAGAATAAAATGTTCTAACAGCATCTGTTGGATCACACACAATTGCCTCACCATTCAAATTAAAAGAAGTGTTAAGAATAATTGGAACTCCTGTTAATTTCTTGAATTCTGAAATTAAACGGTAATATCTTGGATTCATTTCTGAACTAACTGTTTGCAAACGTCCAGACCCATCAACATGTGTTACTGCAGGAATTACTGCTTGTTTCTCTGGGCGAATCATATACACCTTTTCCATAAAAGGAACGGTAGATCCAAGAGCCCTTTTAGGAGCTTCAAAATATTCATACATGTCTTCTTCAAGAATCGATGGTGCAAATGGTCTGAAACTTTCTCTGTATTTTACAGCTAAGTTAATTCTATCTTTCATAACAGCATCGCGTGGATCACAGACAATAGATCTATTCCCAAGAGCTCTTTGCCCAAATTCCATTTTTCCTTGGAACCAACCAATTAATTTTCCTTGGGCAATCTGTCTTGCAGCAAACTCTTCAATATTTTCAATATATTGGTAAGGGAGTTTATATTTTTGCAATGTGTCTTTTATTGTCTCATCAGAGAATTCTGGTCCATAATAATTATGAACTTGTGGTTCTCTTCCTCGAAGACCCATTGCATTTTCATGATAAACATGCAAGGCTGCACCAATAGAAGTTCCACTATCATCTGGACATGAAGAAATGAAAATGTCATCAAAATTGGTGTTTGAAAGAATTTTCCCATTATACACAGAGTTCATGAACACTCCGCCATTAACAACAACATTTCGCATTCCTGTGCGCTTCTGAAGATGGTTTAAACTTTTTGTTAGAACTTCTTCAGTTATTTTCTGGAGCGCATACGCAATTGCATAATGCCTATCAGTAATTGGATCTCCTTTTTTCAGAACAGGACCAAACTCTGCAACAAATTTATCTGTAAACATACGCAGTTGATCATGTAAAAAAAAACTAAAATAAGTCAAATCAAGTTCAAACTTTCCTGTTGATTCATCAAATGAAAGTAATTTTTTAATTTTATTATAATATGTTTCATCATTTTTATCTGCGTAAGATGCAAGTGCCATAACTTTCCACTCATCAGAATCTGGGGTGAACCCTAAAAATTGAGTAAATGTTCCATAAAATAATCCCAAAGAATGAGGGAACTGTACTGAATCTATTTCTGTAATACTATTTCCTTTTCCAACAGAGTATCGTGTTGTTTCATCTTCTCCACGCCCATCAGATGTATAAATTGCAGCTTCAGAGAAAGGAGATAAGAAAAAAGCATTTGCTGCATGTGCAAGATGGTGGTCAACAAATTCTATTCGACATTTGCCCCCATTCATAAATTCTAATTCTTCTCTAATAGTTTTTATCCTATCTTCTTTTGCAAGAGGCATGAAACTATTTGCTATGGAATACATTAATTCAGATCTCCAACGTATTGTCCCAGACGCACGAGAATTGTAACGTTTAATATGATATCCTGGGTTCCAACCAACTGCAATGTAATCAATATCTTCTAATGTACATCCTGCTTGTTTCAAACAATATTCTATTGATTTACGTGGAAAACCACGAAATTTTTTTATTCTATTTAAGCGCTCTTCGGGACAAGCAGCAATTATTTTTCCATCTTCAATTAATGCGGCTGATGATAGCCACACATCCGAACAAATTCCCAATACTTTCATTATTATTCATCCTCCTACTTAGCTTCAACATATGCTAAAACTCTACGTGTCTTTAAATCTAACAATTGATAACTACCTGGTGTCATGTAGAAAATATTACTTTGAATTTTCTCTTTACTCTTCAACTCATGAAACATACAAAGAGGAATATCTTTTCCTTTAGAGTCAATCCCATTAACAAGACCAACACTTTTTGTTTCAAGAAGATCATTAGTTATTTCAAACCTGTACTTAACTCTCTCTGCAAGACGAATTGCTGGAAACCCTGAATAAAGTTCTGAGAGTTTTAATGAAACAACATGAATTGGGTTTTGACTCCAGATAAATTCTTTATGATCTATTTTTGCCCAGATAAAATAATAAACATCTCTCCATTGGTTTAGTGGTTTGCGGTACATAAAAGAATCAATATACTTCATTCCCCCTGCTTTAATGAAATCAACAATATCAGTTTCTTCACAACCCATATAACATTCTTGCATGAAAACAGAACCATGTGGTTTAAGGAATTTGCGAACATCACGGAAAAATTTTTGGTGAATAATCCAATCATGGTCCATTCGGATAATATCTGAATTATATTCCTCTTGACTTGATGCTCTAAAATGTGGTGGGTTTGATACAACAACATCCCATTTTTCAGTTTCGGGAACATTATCAAGACAATCTGAAAGATAAATTGTGACTTTACCTTGTAAATTATTGTGGCGAATGGTCTCTTCCATAGCTTCAACTGCTTTTGGATTAATATCAACTAAAACTAAATGATTACAAAGACCACGAGCTAAAAGTTGAAATCCAATAAATGAAGGTCCTGCACAAAATTCACAAAGTCTATCAACTTTTCCAACGGATTTGGCGATAACATCAACAAATTCATCTGTTGTGTCTTTTCCGCCACCATCAAGTTCTGGTGTCCAAGCAACTTCAATCTCCCCATATGTGATGTATGAATAATTCATTATAATGACCTCTCTTATCTGATTATACAAGATGTTTTAATACACAATAATCTATATTTATTTTTTCAATAACTCATTTATAAAGATAATGAACCTAGAGACTTAACAAAATAGGTGAAAAAAGAGATTAAAATTCTTGTTTCTAAAATACCTTTTCAGTGATCTATTTTCAAACATGGATTTCTCGCAATAAGGTTAGCAAAGATAAGTAATAAATTAAACATAAGAACAAAAAAAGGAAAAAAGAAATTTATTACATACTTACTTGTTGTGTACTTAATCGTTTAGCTTCTATTGCTGCAATTGTTTTTTTAACAGCATCAATCATTTTTTCAGCTTCTTCTAAATCAACATAGTTTGTTTTAAACTGCATTAATTTTGGTTGCAATTCTTCAGCTACAGGACACAGGCCACTTGTATACTGTTGGCCTTTACCTTTGTAAACTTCGGAATCTATTGGGAAAAATCCTCCAAGGAAATTTCTATTTTGAAACAATGGTTCATTGTATGTTAAACGCCATGCTCCATAAATGAAATCTCCTCCTAAACTATAAAACATATTTCGAAATTCATCCCATGTGCAACCTGCAACATCTGCATCAAATCTGCAAACAAAAGTCCAATATGAATTAGTATATCCTTCTGGAGTCAGTTGTGGAGTTAACCATTTACAATTCCTAACTATTTCCTCATACATTTTTCCAATTCGAATACGTTTGTTAACTATTTCATCAATTCTCTCAGTCTGCTCTAATGCAACAGCACCTTGCAAATCTGACATTCGATAATTCCAACCAACAGAATCGTGACGGATAGAAGTTGGGTGACCACGTTCTTGTTTTGTCATCATCCCACCACTTTTCCCTGTAAGAGTTGCATAACCAACGCAAGCAAATTTTCTAATTTTTGTTGCAAGTGCTTCATCGTTTGTAAGAACAATTCCTCCATCCCCACAACTAAGATGTTTTGAAGCTTGAAAACTAAAACTAGACATCTGTGCAATACTTCCTGCAACTCTTCCTTTATAGAGAGCTAAAACACATTCAGCACTATCTTCAATAACCATGATATTATGTCGATTTGCAATTTCCATGATTGCATCCATATCTGCCATGAGACCATAAAGATGAACAACAACGATTGCTTTTGTAAGAGGAGTGATATTCTCTTCAATACTTTTTGGATCGATGTTAAATGTGCGTGGATCAACGTCAGCAAATATTGGTATAGCCCCTTGATGAAGTACACAATAGGTTGTAGCTGCAGCTGTAAGTGGAGGAACAATTACTTCATCTCCTGGTTTTACACCAGCAGCTGCTAAACAAGAATGTAAAGTTGCTGTTCCATTGCAATGTGCAAGTCCAAATTTCATTCCATGTCGTTTTGCAAAAAGATCTTCAAAACGTTTTGTGTATCCTGCATTAGAACAGTTACCAAAACCAAACTCTACTACTTCTTTCAAATATTCAACTGCCTTTGGCGAAATTCTTCCTTTATGTCCCATTGTATATTCCCCACATATTCACATTAATTTTCAAAATACTACCAAGTTGTTAATCCACCATCAACAATAATGTTTGTTCCTGTAACATACGATGAAGCGTTAGATGCTAAAAAGAGTAAAGCTCCTTTCATTTCGCATTGCTTTGCCATTCTCCCAAGTGGCACTCTCGCTGAATAAGATTTAACAAACGCTTCGTCTTGATTATTAGAAATTCCTCCAGGGATTAAACAGTTTACACGGATTCCATGCTTACCATAATAACTTGCTAAATATTTTGTAAGAGCAACAATCGCACCTTTACTCGCAGAATAAACTGCAGGCGCATCAATACCAGAATCACCATAAATCCTTTGGTCTGGCCCAACAATTCCATAAACAGAACCTATATTGATGATAACTCCACTTTTTTGTAAACGAAAATCTCGAGCAATAATCTGAGAGCACAAAAATGTTCCTTTAAGATTTACATCCATAACTTTATCCCAATCTCCGACTGTGTATGACTCAAAATCTGCAAATAGATTTTCTGGTTTTCCTGCAGCATTGTTTACAAGAATATCTACTCTTCCAAACTTCACTTTGATTTTGTGAAGCATTTCAACAACAGAAGATTCTTGTGTGATGTCCACTGCAAGTCCAAGAGAAGTAACACTATTTTTTTCAAAGATTTCACGTGCTGCGGCATCGCAACGTTCTTGATTAATATCAACAATAACAACATGTGCGCCAGCCGCTGATAAAATTTCTGCGTGTTGCATTCCAAGCATTCCTGCTCCACCAGTTACAACTGCAACTTTTCCTTTCAAAGAAAAAAGTGATGATACTGGATTAGCTGGATCTATTAAATCACAAGATTCTCTTACAACATTTTGCTCTGTGAGATTTACTTTTTCTCGAGACAATGTTCCTTCTTTATCTAAACGTTGTTTCATCAAGATTCGAACAAGTTCTAATTGAATGGGGCCATCAACATCAATACTTCTATGAACTGGTGTAATAGATGCTGTGCTGTTTTCTCCAAGCCAAGTTTTCTTCTCTTTGATGAAGTTCCACTTAGCGGTGTAGACAACGCCATCGAGTTGATAATAATCTGGAAGTTCTTGTCTATTTTTTTTCTTCACATCTTTGGGGATAAAATCCTTCAAAGATTGATTTTCAGGAAGTGTGTTCATCCAAACCGGTGGAGTTAAAGCTTCAGTTACAGTAACAACTGTGTCAGCACCAGATTTTTCTAATGTTTCAAGGGCTAAATCTACATCTTCAGCCGTTCTAAGTGCAGAGGTTGCTTCCAATTTAATGATGATATCAAATTTCTCATTTGTGTTTGTCTCGACCCAATTAATTAAATGTAAACATGCGTCCATCTCAACAGCGGTGTCTGTTGCAAGTTCTGGTGGTCGAATAAATGGTGCTTTTGCGCCGTATTGTTGAACAATGCGTGCGTAATGTTCACTATCAGTTGAAACAATAATTTCATCAACATATTTGCTTTTTTTAGCAGCTTCAATAGAATAAGCAACAAGTGGTTTACCACAAACATCAACAATGTTTTTGTCAATAATACTTTTTGACCCACTTCGAATGGGGATATACACAAGAACTCTTTTTCCGTTAATCATATTAAATTTTCAACTCATAGCGTTTATAAGCTTTAAGAAACAGAAATATGAAGATTAAAAGGGCATTATCTTCTATTATAAATCCCTAAATACTCTTCAGCAACTTTATCCCAAGAACTAAGTGAAATCTTTGCAAAAGCAGCTTCACCAAATTTCTTTGGATCCTGCAACACACGTTTCACAGCACCAGTATACCCAGAAACATCTCCAAACGGAACTAAAAAACCATTCACCCCACTATCAATTAAATCAGGAGTGCAACCTTCATCTGTAGCAACGCACGCAGTTCCAGCCGCCATAGCTTCCATAACAACCCCAGGTAACCCTTCTCCTTCAGATGGTAACAATAACACGTCAGCTAGTTTCATCCAATAAGGAATATCTTGACGCCCACCAGTAAATGTAATAAATCTGAGATACTTTTCTGGAACTTCTGACAAGAATGAGTTCTCACCATAAATCCCTCCAACTAAAAATAATCTAAATTTCTTTTTCTCATCTAACAAATTTGTAGCAACTTTAATGATTGTAGAAATTCCTTTTCTTTCAGTAATCATGCCAACATAAATTACTATTTGTTCATCTTGCTTAATAGAAAATTCTTCTCGCAAAGCCAATACATCAGATGTAGAAACATCTTGGAACTTATTCAAATGAATTCCTGTTCCTTGAACAATTAGTTTTTTCATAGGAACGCCAGCCATCCGTGCATACAGAAGCATTGCATTTCCATACGTTGTTAATTTACCGGGCATACGAAATAAAAACCACCCAAGTGTTTTAGTGTAGATTTTAAACGCAGGAACTAACCACCAAGGATCTTTTGGTTTGTAAGAATATCCAACATATCCGTCTGTTGTCATGATTAACTTCTGACGTTGACCTGTAAAAAAAGCATATAATATAACAAAAACAGAAAGAGGGTACCAATATTCCCAAAGATGAACTACATCTGATTTAAACATATTGCGTGCAGCTTTAAACATTGAGTGTGGCCAAGGAAAGTTGTATCGAAGAGAATCAAGATAATAACTATTAACTTTTTCAGTTCTAACTTTTGAACTTGCTTCGATTTTTTGATTTGCAACCCATTGTTCAGTTGAACAGCTAGAACTGTATGGGAAAAAGACTGAAATATCATGACCTTTCTCAGCAAGCAGAATAGATAACTCCGCAATTGGTCTGCGAACACAATTTGTTGGGCATACATAACTTATTTTCATCTAAGAGCTCCCCTGCATAAGCTATTTAAATAGTTACTGGAAAAAGAAGATCATGTATACTATTTCCCAGCAAAAGCTTATGATTAAGCCATGGAACTGGATTTATGGCTTCATTCCTTCAAATGAGAAGTCTTTGCGCAGATTCATTTCAAAAGAATATCTTTTTTGGATTTCGAGTGCGAGAAATGGTTTGTACCTTCTACTGAAAACATTACAAAAAGAACAGAATAAAACTCTCACCATTGCTCTACCTGCATTCACCTGCCAAGTTGTAGATGAAGCTGCTAAAAATGCAGGCGCTAAAGTTATTTATTATGACCAGGCAATTAACGCAAGATTAACAGATATTAAAAAAGTTATAACAGAAAAACCAGACATTCTCTTACTAAGCTACAACTTTGGTTATCTCTCTGGAAACCTAAAAGAGATTGCAAAACTATGCAAAAAACATAACGTTATTCTTATTGAAGATTGTGCACAAGCTTTAGGAGCAAAACAAAAAGAAACATTAGCTGGAGAATTTGGAGATTATGCATTATACTCTTTTGGGCTTAGCAAGAATATTGGATTCGCTGGAGGAATTATTGCTTCAAACAGTAAACTAAAACTAGAAAAACAAAAATCTATGCCAACAACAAAGATTTTTAGCAACATAGCGCAAAGTATAATTGGACCATTAGTTGTTAATTCCTTGTTCTTCCCAATCACACAAAAAATGCTTCATCAAAAAGTAAGCACAAAAAGAAAATACCCAAGAATAAATTATGATTATTCAAGATTTAGTAAAAACATCATTTGTAATCTTGCAAAGAACTATTCAAACATTCTAAAACAAAGACAGAACAATTACAGACGAATCACGGGAGAAAACACAACTTCTGCATGTTTGTATTATCCTATTGTTTCAGAACACAAAAAACAAATTCAACAAAAAGCAAAGGAACAAGGAATTGAACTTGATGATATGAAATCATTCAAATTTCTTCCAGAAACCAAAGGATTTCCAAAAGCAGAGTTTGCTGCAAAGAATCATCTTACATTTGCATTATTAAGATCAAGTAAAGAAATTAATAAAATAAAAAAGGCCATTCAATGAATATAACAATAAAAGAACTTTCAACAATTGAACTATCAGATCAGCTAAAACAAAAATCTTTTTTCTACCATTCAACTGAGTGGAAAGAATTCATAACAAAAAGTTTCAACACAGAGCAACTATGGGTAACAGCAACTGACGATACAAATACAGTTATCACAGCACTACCAATAACAAAAATCAGAAGTAAAATCTTTGGGAGCAGAATAATCGCAACTGGCTACCAAGAATATGGTGGGTTCATTGGGGACAAAGACAACTTAAATAAAATTATAGAATACATAAAAGAAAAATATTCTAATGAATTTGAATTTCTTGAAATTAAAGGCTCAATTGATGGAACAAACAATCCAAATAATAACCCATTACTTCGTAAAGTAAACCATTACAAACGGTTTGTTCTAAGTCTTAAAAAATCCACTCAAGAAAAAGATCCATTAAATGTATTTAAAGACCAGGCAGGTGGGGCTGTTGAAGCAATAGGAGATCCAAAATTCTCTGGGCCAATCTGGGATAACATTCAAAAATCTAAACGTAAAGCAATAAATAAAGCTAAAAAAGAATGCACTTGCAGAGAACTTAACATTAAAGACCTTGATCAATTCTACAAACTTTACTTACAAAATATGAGAAGATTTGGAACTCCACCATACAGCAAACACTATTTCCACAATTTCTTTAACAAAATTGAAGAAAAGGGTTTCGGAAGAATCTATGGCTGCTTTAAAGATAACAAATTAATCTCCGCACTCCTTGGATTCACTTACAACAGAACGGTGCATATCACAACTGCAATCTCCAATACGAAATTTGCGAAATATCGGCCAAGTGATTTAATGCATTGGAAATTTATCAACTGGGCGCTTGAAAACAATTACAAATCTTTTGATTTTGGCCTTGTTCGTGAAGAATCTGGACAATTTGAATACAAACGCAAATGGGGGGCTGAATTAAAAGAGCTACCAAGTTACTATTTGCTTCTGAGCAAAAAAGAAGTTCCAACTATTCTTGACCCAACAAACAAAAAGTACAAACTAGCAATAAAAGTTTGGCAACATCTTCCGATAAAACTCACAGAATGGATAGGAATGAGAATAAGACGAGAATTAGGGATGTAATTCCTTCTTTTTTAAAAAATAAATATCTATTATAT
>CAYTOG010000041.1:0-9753 GCA_964439765.1 uncultured Methanosarcinales archaeon | reverse complement strand
GTTTCTTTTATTATAATAATATTTAGCATATATATAATTAGTACATAAAATACATATTTGATCAGGCACTTTCTGTTCACTACCACAAAGAAACAATTAGATTACTAATTGGGGGAGGGAATGATAATGAAATATTATAACAAACTATTCATGGTATTGCTTCTTATTGCAGGACTCGTCTTTGCAACAGGTTGCGTAACTGACACGAGCATTACTGGTGATGTTACAGATGAAACTTCTATAGAAGAAGAATTAGATCCGATTAAACTGGGGGTTATGCTTCCTTTAACTGGCGAAGCTGCTTCCTGGGGAGAAAACGGTCTTGCAGGAATTACTCTTGCAACTAACGAAATTAATGCTCTTGGCGGAATCGATGGTCGACAAATTGAGATGTATGTTGAAGATGATCAATGTTCTTCAGCAAGTGTTTCAGCTATTCAAACACTCATTAATGTAGATGATGTTAATGTGATTGTTGGGCCTGTTTGTTCAGCAGCGTCCGGACCCGCACTCCCAGTTGCAGTAGCAGACGGAATTCCAATTATGCTTATTGCAGCTAGTGCACCAGACCTTACAAGTTATGGTGATAATGTTTTCAGAGTCTATCCAAGTGATGCTTTTCAAGGAAGTGTTGCAGCAGAATTTGTTATCGAGGAAGAAGGGCATGAAAATATTGCAATTGTTTATGTCAAAAATGATTGGGGCGAAGGAATCTATAACGTCTTCAGGGAAGAAGCACTTGCACTTGGAGCAAATATCGTTTACGAAAGTGGAACATTAGAAGATGAAGTAGATTTCAAAACTGAAATTACTAAACTACAAAGCATGGACGTTGATGCCATTTATCTTCCACTACACCCAAATGGCGGTGTTGCGTTCTTTAAGCAGATGGAAGATCAAGGTCTTGATATTCCAATCTATGGAGGAGATGCCTTCTCTGGATCTGAAACTTATGCAAGTGGATATGGGAATGGCGTGAAATTTTCAGTTCCAAAAGGAGAATGGAATGATGCTTTTGAAGATGACATTCACTCATTGAGCGGTTTTAGTGATCTTGATTTAAGCATTGCTGCTCCACTTGGTTATGATGCCGCTATGGTAATGTTCGAAGCTATTGATGAAGCAGAATCTTTGTCATACTCTTCAATTATCTCCTCGCTTTTTGACATAAGTATGCCTGGAGTATTTTCAGAACTCATTGAGTTTGATGAAATTGGAGACATTATCGGTGCAGAGTATGAATGGTACATGATTCAAGATGGAGAAACTATTTTGGTTTCTTAATTTTTTTTATTTTTTTATTTTATTCAAACAAACAAATGGGAGAAAAGATATGACAAATGACCAAAGAGAAGGAAGTGAACTTGTTGGAGCTATGTTTGATTTAACTTCTGTTTTAGGAGATAAAGGAGACGATTCTGCTTGGAAACAAACAGATAGTGGGCTATATTTTCCTGCAGGACCTTCACAAAGTTTAGTCTCTGTCGATTCTAGAATTGTTATTCCAGCAGTGTCTTTTGCAGAAGTGAACGCAGGTGTTGGAGAATTATATGTTATTGGAAGTTCAATTGTAACTGCTGAAGATCCTTCTTTGGGCAGTGAACACACTCACCCAGTTACAAGAACAAAATACCACGGAGAATAAAAAAATATGAAAACAGCAATAATGGCGGCACTAATGGTTGGTTTTGGGGCTGGACCATGCAGTTATTCAACTGCAAGAGCAGAAGGACTTGAAGGAATAACTACAACAGAAGAAACCCCTTACTCTGCTCTCGCTATTTATGAAGGACTTGAACCAAATCAAACAGTTAGAGTTCGAATGTTTTCAACAATAACACGATTAGATGATGCACTTTCTGTACACACAAAAGGATTTGAACTTATTGATATCGGCGCTGATGGTAGTTTGGATATGGTTGTTGGAGAAGGAACCATTGATTCTGATAAGGCATACCATAGAGTGTTGAAATCTTATTCTAAGTAAAAGAAACTAAAATACAATGGTAATTAGTCAAATATTTGTTAACTCACTCATTACAGGGAGTATTTATGCACTTATAGCTAGTGGGTTCTCTTTGATTTATTCAACTAATAGATTTTTACATCTTGCACATGGAGCAACAATTATATTTTGTGCTTACTTATTTCATTTTCTCTTTAGTTCCATTGGGTTTTTTCCTGCACTAATTCTCACTCTTGGAGCAGGTGTTATCCTTGGATACCTTATGAACAAAATAATTTATCAAGTACTTCAACGTAAAAAATCCTCTCAAGTTATTTTACTAATTGCATCAGTTGCTATATTACTATTAATAGAAAATGTGATTCAACTTCTTTTTGGAACTAGTGTTAAAGTTAGTTCTGTTGAAGGAACTCTTTTCACAATTGCATCTTTAGATGTGAGTATAAGCCTTGTCCAGATAGGAATTATTGTTTTTTCTCTGATTGTTTTTGGCCTCCTTATTCTTTTAATGAATTATTCCCGCCTCGGTTTGCTTTTTCGTGCTGTGTCAAATAACAGAGAGCTTTCAAGTATCCATGGCATTAACCCAGAAAAAATTTCAATGTACGCAATGCTTCTTGGCTCGCTCCTTGGTTCTCTTGCAGGAATTCTCCTTGGTTTGGAGCAAGCATTATTCCCTGGAATGGGAACAAAACTTATGATCAAAGGTTTTACTGCAGCAATTATTGGAAGTATTTACTACATCCCTGGCTCCATTATTGGAGGATACATTCTTGGACTAATTGAAAACACATTTGCATGGTTTTTACCAAGTGGTGTCAAAGAAGCTCTAACATTTAGTTTGCTCTTTCTTTTCTTGCTTTTTAGACCAGAAGGAATCTTTTCAAAATTCGGAGGAAAAAGAGTATGATAGAAGCATATCTAATTCATGTTGCAATTCTTTGTGTTGTATATGGTCTTCTTGCACTCAGTTTGAACCTCACTGTTGGTTACACCGGCCTTTTGAATCTTGCGCATGTGTCATTCTTTGCCATTGGTGCGTATGTTAGTTCACTCCTTTTTTTAGCAGGATGGCCATTTCTTTTGTGTATCTTAATCTCTTGTGTGATTGCAGCAATCGCATCACTTTTTTTGATACTTGTAACAGACCATGTTAGTGGAGATTATTTTGTACTTGCAACACTTGCATTCTCCCTTGTTGTGTATTCTGTTATTTTGAATTGGAGCAGCCTCACTGGTGGGCCACTTGGACTTTCCCTCATGAACAGGACATCATTTTTATTTTTTGATCTAAGTTCTAACGGAGCATTTCTAGTATTCAGTTTTATTATTGTTATATTCTGTTCTGTTTTGTTATACAAAATTATTCATTCCCCTTTTGGAAGATTACTTGAAGCTACACGAGATGACGAATTATATTTGCGCAATCTTGGAAAAAATACTCGCGTATTAAAATGTAAAGCTATGATGATTAGTGCATCATTTGCAGCAGTTTCTGGTGCTCTTTTTGCACAATACATTCAATTCTTACACCCAAACAGTTTTGGCATACAAGATATTATTTTTATCTTCACCATTTTAATAGTTGGTGGGATTGCTTCATTTAAAGGCAGTATTGTTGGGACTTTTGTGATTATATTACTTCCTGAACTTATTCGTTTTCTTCCAATTTCAAGTACTTTTATGGGGCCAGTGCGCCAAATTTTGTATGCGATTGTTTTGCTTTTAATCTTGATTTATCGCCCAAAGGGGATATTTGGTGAGGTGACGTTGCAATGAACGCCCTCGATGTGAAAAATGTTTCAAAACAATTTGGTGGAGTAAAAGCTCTTGACAATTGCACAATTAGTGTATTAAAAAATAGTATCACTGCAATTATTGGGCCCAATGGTTCTGGAAAAACAACACTTTTTAATGTTCTCTCACAGTTCATTGATTCTGATTCTGGTTCTGCTAAAGTGTATGGTAAAAACATTCTTGCCAAAAAAGATTTTGAAGTTGCACGCAACCTCATCTCACGTAGTTTTCAAAAAACTCGGTTGTTCCCAAATCTCTGTGTAAAAGATCATTTACTTATTGCTCTTCAAACAAAAGATGAGAATCTAATAAAGAGTTTTTTTGGTTTAGAAGGAATTAGTAAAAAAGTTTTGACTGACCATCTTTTGTTCGTTGGCCTTGATATTTCTCTTGATATGAAAGCAAGTGATCTTAGTTACGGTCAGAAAAAATTGTTAGATCTTGCTGTTGCTATTGCAAAACCACACAAAATATTACTCCTTGACGAACCAGTAGCTGGTGTTAACCCACTTCTTCGTAAAAAAATCTCTTCTGTTATTAAAAAACTTGCAAAGAAAGGAGAGACTATTGTTATCATTGAACATGATATGAATTTTGTTATGAACATAGCTGAATACGTCTTTGTTCTTGATTCAGGATCAGTTCTTTCAAAAGGTATTCCAAAACAAGTACAACAAGATCCCGCAGTTCTATCAGCATATCTAGGAGAGAAGAAGAAAAGAGGTAAAACACATGCTTAAGTTAAAATCAATTGTTGCAGGTTATGGAAAAGGTGTTGTCATAGATGATGTTCATTTGAATGTTGGTCAAAAAGAAATTGTTAGTTTAATTGGACCAAATGGTGCTGGGAAAAGCACAATAATCAAAACCATTTTTGGAATGACTTCTCAGCACGCAGGATCAATTGTGTACCTTGGCAATGAGATTGATAGTTTAGAACCACATGAGTTATTGAAAAGAAATATTTGTTATCTCCCACAAGGAAGAGTTGTTTTTGATCGATTAACAGTTCTTGAAAATTTGGATCTAGCCCTTGGGAAAGTCAGTGTTAGTAAACGGCGTTCGCGATTAGACTATGCATTATTTCATTTTCCTGATTTAAAATCACGTTTAGGTTCACTGGCTTATACGTTATCTGGTGGTCAAAGACAAATGCTCGCTATATGTATGGCATTGGTTAGAAAGCCGAAATTAATTTTAATGGATGAGCCATCTTTAGGCCTTAGTCCCATTTTACAAGATAAATTATTTTCTTTGATTACTTCTTTGCGAGACGAAGGAATTTCTTTTTTGATAGTTGAACAAAATGCACACAAAGCAATTGCAATATCAGACAAGACTTATTTGCTTGAACAAGGTAGAATTGTACTTTCTGGAGATCAAAAGTTATTGAAACATCCAAAGATTAAGTCAGTGTATTTGGGGAAAGGAGTTTGATGGATTATTGAGGGGGAGTTGCTTCATCAAATACCCATTCATTTCCATCATACTGTAACCTACTTGGATTTTGAACCATTTCCATTGCACTCCCTGGAACTTCATAACAAGCCATTGCTATTAGTTTAGTTCCTAATGGTTTAGATGCACCCCTAAAAGTTGCAGGAATGTTTCCAAAACCTTCTGGTCTTGCTTTCATTATTAATCTTGATACTTCTCCTTCACCACTTGTTCCTGGACAAACTAATCCTTCTAAATGGTCACTTTGTGAATTCTTTCGCCCAGAATACATCCCTTGTACTACAAATACAGAAGTGTTTGGCCCCCTTATTTGAGTTACTGCTGCATATGGAGTTAATCCTCTGCCATTTAAATTTGCTAAAACTTCACCTAAATTATGTTGTCTTCTTGCTGCAACTGCACCAGGCAAGCCACCTTTAGCTATCTCTGCTTCGAAATTCTCACTCAAAGAATGTAAATAAGTAATTGATTCTGCATCTGTTGCTTTTCTTATACTTCCACTTGGTGGATTTCTTAATACTTGGTATCCAAATCCTGTTTCAAAATGAACTGATCTAACAGCTTTTCTTTCTTCACCTAGATCATAAAAACCAACAACAACTCCAAAAGAAGGGGTTCTTCCATCCAATAATAGATGAGTAAAATCTCCTACTTGAAAATTATCAACATCTAATGTTGGATTCTCTACTCTACCATAATTTACCATGATAATAGTATTATTAATGTTCTCTTTAAAAAGGTTTTGGTTTGTTATTACTTAAAAGGAGTTATTTTAATTTGTGGGCAGGAGAAAAAATTACTTGTTATTTTCATCATATTCAGACACACCATTACTTATAAGTTCTTCTTCATAGTGATCTTCTTCAGAATGATCAGTAATTCCATTGCCATCATGATCATGATCTTCATGTGAATTAACTAGCTCAGTATCACAACCAACTGTAAAAATTAATAATCCGAAAATTAATAACATAAAAACTATTTTCATTTTATTTTCCTTCCCTACCCATGACTATGCACAGGACCATATAAAACTACTAAAACTATAATCCCTATACCAACAATAATTGCTAACAAGTGTAATAAAGAATCTTTCAATTTACAATGGTTATGTAATTCAGGCAATAAATTTGATGCCGCAATGTATAAAAAGTTCCCTGCAGCAAAAGGAATTATAAACTGAGTAAAACCATGTAATTTGTTAATTAATAATAAACCTAGTATTGTTCCTAAAATTGCGGTTAGTGCTGATAAGAAATTAAAAAATAACGCTTTCTTTTTTGAAAAACCAGAATAAAGTAATATTCCAAAATCAGCTATTTCCTGCGGTACTTCATGAAATATGATAGAGATAGTTGCTGTTATTCCTAAAGAAATATCTACAGCATAACTACCGGCAATAACCAACCCATCAATAAAATTATGTACACCATCTCCAATCAAATTAATTACAGCTAGATTATATGCATGGCCATGCGTGATTTCTTTCTTGAAATATTTCTTTGAATGATGCCAATGAATTAATTTTTCTACAACAAATAACATTAAAAACCCAAATAATATATTTAAAGCCGTTCCCAAAGTATAACTATGAGACATTATCTCTGGAATAAAATTTATAAAAACAGTAGCTAATATTACCCCCACAGAGACACTTAGTAAAAATAATAATGATTTTTTTGATACCTCTTTCTTAAGCAATAATGGAATTGCTCCAACCAATGCAACTAAAGAAACCAAAATTACACTGATAAATGCATAAATTATAACAGACATAGATTTATTTTAAGACAAATAGTTTATAAAAGTTATTGATTCTCATTATCAATAAGGTGGTTAGACAAACTTTACAAAAAAAAATATTAAAGGAAGAATTAGCAACTTTCGACTCATTTTTTAATGGAATTGATTTACATAAAAAGGCTAACAAAAGAAATAAAAAAATTGGAATTGCTACGGTTTACCGCTTCTTAAAAAAGTCAGTCGAAGAAGGAGAAATTCATTCTTACTTATGTGGAAAAAGAACAATTTATTCAAGAAATAAAAATAATCACTGCCATTTTGTATGTAAAAAATGTGAAGTAATTACACATTTTCATCTCAAAAATTTTGATTTCTTAAATATTAATGGAGAAGTATGTCATTTTCAAGTTGATGTTCATGGAACTTGTGAGAAATGTTTGAAATCTTAAATTAATCCCAAGTACATTGTCAATATCATGCCCACTCCTAATAACATCAAAATAATTCCTGCGATCAAATGTAAATGTTTTAGTTTACTTTGTCTCCATTTTTCTGCTTTTTCTGTTGTTGTAAATCCAAAATAAATTGCAAAAGTAATAATTAACATTGGCAAAATAAACACAAAATTATACAACAGTAATAGTAATAATGCAAAATTTGCAGTAGTAGTTTCTGCAAGTAAACCCAAAATAATAATATATGGTCCTGAAGTACAAGGTAACAAAAATAAACTTACAGCAAAACCTATTAAAAATGCGCCAGGAACTGAGGTTACACCACTAATTAAAGACTTTAATTTTGGTCTCCAACTCATTGGAACTTCTGTGATAAACCACTTTCCATACCAAAAATAATCTTTTAAATTAAATAAACCAATTATTATGGCAAGTCCTGCTACAATCCCATAAAACCAATGGGTTAATCCTGAAGCATTAATTGCTGAATATAATCCAACCCCCATAAGAACATAAGAAATAAATATTGAAGTTGTAAAAGCAATTCCTGCCAGCAAAGCACGCCGCTTACTTTTTGTTGCTAAAATTGTTGTTAATAAAATTATTAAAACTGCAAATGCACAAGGATTAATTGCATCTACTGCTGCAGCTAATAACACAGCAGGAACAGTTATTGTGTTTTTTAATTCTGTTTGTGTAGGATCATCCACAGGCGAACTGTCCCCTTGAATAGTTACAGTTTCAGAATTTTCTTCATATTCTAATGGTGAAGAACATAATTCTTCAATACAACGTTCAATTTCTTCTTCTAATGAGCTGATAATAGAATCACTATAACCTACAAACATTTTTCCATTTAAAAAAATTGTTGGGACTCCTTGAATTTCTTCACCATAAGAATTAGCCATACTGATAAATAATTCTCTGTTTTCATCATCAAAATAAACTTCTTTTTCAATTATATTTAATTGAGAATACTTTTCTCCAGCCTCACTCAAATATGCTTCTGCTTGAGCACAATGAGAACATCCTTGTCCATAAAAAAAATAGAGATCAACAGTATTTTCTTCCCCACTTCCTGCAATTGAAAAAGGGATTACTAAAGAACATAATAAAATTAACAATACTATTTTTTTAAACATTTTATCCTCTTTTCTCTATTCTAATTGCTTTTCCTTTTATGAGGGCTTCAGCAACTTTCTCTCGCGCCGATAGTAGTACACGATGGAAAGTTGGTTGGGAAATACCCATTTTTTTTGCAGAGTCATTTTGGTCTAAATTAAGTGTGTCCTTTAATCTCAATGCTTCTAATTCATCATAAGTTAAAATTACTTCTTCCAACTGATTTAATGGCACCCCAGCTGGTTTGAAATAAATTACCTCAGGGTTAAATCGCACCCGCCTTTTTAATCTTGGTCGAGGCATCAGTTAAAATATACCAATCAAACATATAAACCTATGTTTGGTTTAACTTTCTCCCCCTTCCACGTCCTTTTGCTCTGCCTCTTGGACAAACTTTAGCTCCTTCACACTTCCCTACCCCTCTTCCAGTAATAGATCCTTTTCCTTCTGGACCAGTTCCGTCTTGATTTGGCATTTTAATTTCCTCCACTCTACTGAGTAATGAATATATATTCATTACTTATTTAAACTTTTCGTTTAATAATTTCTCTGGAGAATAATTCTTAAAAAAATATCTAATAGAATTTCACAACAACAAAAAAAGAAGCGTCTCCACTAATTAGAATCTAACTACACATTTTTTGTGAGTTCTTGTTTTTCTTTTTTATTTTAAGAATTTAGCTGATTTGAGTTGTGTTTTTTATTAAACTTTATAAAAAAACCAATTATGTTTATTATGAGGTTAATGGTAGCTAAAAACAAATTTGATAAAATAATTCAGTTATTGATCCCACCCTCATTAGTTCTTCTCTTAGTTGTTACAATTATTGAACTGTTTTATGGTGTTGGTAAAACAATGTCCCTTGTCATTGATATTTTTGATATTTATGTTATTTCTATCTTTGCAATTGATTTATATTACAGATGGCAAGAAACTCCACAGTTCATACCTTATATGAAAAAACATTTTTTAGATATTATTGCAACAATTCCATTTAACTTGATATTTTTAGGGATTGAAGGACTTGTTTTAATAAAGGCACTGAGGGGCGTTCGTATAATCTCTCGCATTTCAAGATTAGCAAAATTTGCAAGATATAGTCGCCTACTTAGATTACTCAGGTTTGGTGCAAGAGCTCCAAGGTTTTTGAGAGCTCGAAAATATGGTAAAAAAGTAAAAATTAGAAAAATTCAACCCCATGAAAAGGAGAT
>CAYTOG010000040.1:0-10074 GCA_964439765.1 uncultured Methanosarcinales archaeon | reverse complement strand
GGATATATGTAAAAAATAAATAAAATAAAGAATAAATTAACAAAAACACTTAACCAATTTAAGACTATTTTACCACTTAATTTTCTTAACTCTACTAAATTCTATCATAGAGAGTAATAAAATGCCTCCTTTCAATAAATAATAAAAAGCAAAATAAGGAATTATTGATAAGTAATATTTAACATGTATCTTCTCACGAGCATTCCTATGTGCCTGCCAAAAGAAAAATCCTGAAATTAAAAATAGTACTATAACAATACTTCCTCGTTGCAAATCTAAAAGTAATGGACTAAGGAGTAAATCAATGTTCTGAAGATAGGGCCAAATATCAAAACCAATCGATAAACCATGTGATAGATATTTTACAACAGGCCATACAAAGAAATACAAAGCAAATAATATTCCAAAGAGTGCAAGACCATAACCAAGTACGTTCTTAACCATTTGCAAAATACCAAAATCACCATATTTCTTATTAGCGATCATTTCACGATATTTATAGGCACATTGCATTCCACCCATATACCATCTACGGCGCTGTTTATAAAAATCAATAAATTTATCTGGCGCAACAGTATATACATATGCATCAAAACATTGTTTAATACGATAGTGATTTTTTTGCATACGATATGCAATTTCTTGATCCTCAGTTAGTGTGTCTTTAGCAAAACCACCAAGTTTCTTGATAACATCACTTTGATATAAAGAAAAAGGCCCAGGAGCAACATATAATGAATCAAGGTGGCTTGTTAAACGCCCAACAAAGATCATAACAAGGTATTCGAACCATTGAATTTTTTGTAAAATTCCTTTGGGAGAATCAACTTTCATAGCAGGCGTTACAATCGCAAGTTGGGAGTCAGATTCTTTTTCATAAAATACAAGCATTTTACGAAGAGAATTTGGGTCAACAAAAGAATCTGCATCTAAACAAGCAAAATATTCCCCTGTAATTGTTTCAATAGCAACATTAAGAGAAGCTGCTTTTCCCATATTATCATGGTTTAAAATTCTAAAGTGATTTGCTTGTTTCTCTTCAATAAATTGTTTCATCTGAGAGAGAGTGCCATCACTCGACCCATCATTAATTACTATAACTTCAAGAAATTCTTTAGGATAATTGATATCAAAAACAGATTGCATTGTCTTTTGAATAGTATTTTCTTCGTTGTATGCTGGAACAATAATAGAGACCTTGGGGAATCTTTTTACTTCAAGCGAAGATGATTCTATTTCAAAACGTTTGCGAGTATCAAAAAATACTAAGACAAGGAAGATAGAAAAGTATAATGAAATGCCATATACTATCCAAAGAATAGTTGTTTCCCAAAGTTGCATACATATTGTATTAGGGGTAGCTAATAAAAACGTTTCGTGTATCATGAAGAGAATCTAGATTCATCTAGATACTTTTATATAAGTCAAATCCAACCTTTGCAATAGCAATGAATGAAAAATATAACAAGTACATCCTAATTACTTTGTTTATCTTGCTAATGGTTCTCTCATTTTATATTGTCAAACCTTATTTTATGGCAGTATTCCTTGCAGCACTGCTTGCATATATGTTATTTCCAATCCACAAATGGCTTGCAAAAAAGACAAAACATCCAAGATTAGCTTCAGCACTTATTTGTATAGCTGTTTTATTATTAGTGTTACTTCCTTCAGTTTATTTTTTCAAGGCCCTTATTCAAGAATCATATCTCATTTATATCACTCTTAAACAACGTTTAGCAACAGGGATTATTCAAGGTTGTGAATTAAGTATTTGTGAAGCAAGTAAAGAAATTTTAAACATCCCCGAGATTAAATTCCAAATAGAAGGGGCTTCTAGATACATTACAAATTATGTTATTGATAAAGGATCTGAACTTATTGCAAGTATCCCAACAATTATTGTAAACACATTTTTAATGATGTTCACAATGTACTACCTTTTCTTAGAAGGGCCAAACCTTGTTGAAAGAATTGGTTTTTATTTGAGTATGAAAAAACAAGAATATGCCAAAATAATAACAAGGCTTCGAGAAGTGACAAAAGGAATTCTTTTTGGATATGTTCTTGTTGCGTTTTTGCAAGGGTTTTTAGGAGGAGTTGGTTTTTTTGTGTTTGGAGTCCAATCTGCACTATTCTGGGGAATTGTCATGGCATTCCTTGCACTAATCCCACTACTTGGAACGGGAATTATTTGGGTGCCAGCATCATTATTAATGATACTAAATGGAATTTCCCAGAGTAGTAATTCGTTGATATTAAAGGGTGCGGGGCTTTTCTTGTATGGATTATTTATTGTAAGTAGTATTGATAATATTCTTCGTCCAAAAATCATTAGTGGTAAAGCAAAGATTCATCCAGCAATTATTCTAATTGGTATATTTGGCGGACTTAGTTTATTTGGTGTTTTTGGGGTGATAATTGGGCCGATGGTACTCTCTCTTGCAGCAATAATTATTGAAAGCTATCTTGGAAAAACTCCAAGCAAAAAAGAAATTAAGAAAGTGTTTAAAGCAGGATAGTATCAAAACAATAAGTTAGAAAAATGAAGCACGGCATAAAAATCACTATCATTCTGTTGAGTATTTTTTTCATATCACAATATGTTGGGCTTGCAGTTGTCAATCAATACATTGATTACGAAACAACAGCTGTTACAGGAGAAACTAGTTTCTCGGAACTGCCAATAGGGGAACGTCCGGATTTTGAAGCGAATACAGCGTATATTCCAGTGATAATAGCTGTTCTAATTGGAACGGCATTGTTATTTGGGATTATCAAATTTGGTGCCATGAGGCTCTGGAAGTTGTGGTTTGGGATTGCTCTTCTAATAACAATAACAACAAGTATTGGTGCATTTACAACTAGCATTGTTGCATTTACTATTGCAGCCATCCTTACGGCATGGCGTATCTTCAAAAATAACCCAATTATTCATAATGGAACAGAACCACTTGTGTATGCAGGAATTGCTGCAATTTTTGTGCCATTGTTTAACTTGTGGTCTATTTCAATTCTTCTAGTCCTAATTGCACTATATGATGCTTATGCTGTATGGAAAAGTAAACATATGATTGTACTTGCAAAGGCACAAAAAAATGCTGGCATTTTTGCAGGTTTACAAATACCACATAGATTAAATTGGAAACAAAAAACTCAAACAAAAAAAGCGAAAAAGGCAAAAACAAAAAACAAATCACATTTTACTAATAAAACAACTACAAAAAGAAAAGTCAAAGTACAACATGCAATTTTGGGTGGTGGTGATATTGCATTCCCCCTACTGTTCGCAGGAGTCTTACTAAAAGATTATTCTATTGTACCAGCATTAATACTTCCTATTTTCGCAACAGCAGCACTTGCACTGTTATTTTACTATTCAAAGAAGGGTAAGTTCTACCCTGCAATGCCGTTTATTGGAGCAGGATGTTTCATTGGATTAGGATTCTTGTGGTTAATTGGTTTATTATAAAACTAAAATAAAACCACATTAAATTAAAAAATAACTAATTAGAAACTATAAAAAATCATTTCTGACTGTTTAAATAACCCCTAACTGGATTACGTTTCTGTAAACCTTCTGGGCTAAGAACTAACCCATCTTTTGCCGCAATACATTGTATTCCTGTTGCTCTTTGAATTTCTCGAACAACATCAATTGGACTTTCTTTGAGAACTTCATGGCCAAAGTGAGTTAATACAACAAGTTTTGGTGCAACTGCAGTGATCAACTTCTGAATGGATTCAACATCCAATATTTTTTCATCTTCACCTGCAATTAATTTTGGTAAATGTAAAATCATTAAATCGCTTCCTTTTAATTCTTCTACAAGTTCTTCACTGTATTTTGTACTACCAGGATACGCAAGTACAAATTGTGGAAAGAATAATTTGTACCCTATTGCGCTTGAATCTTCAGCATCAACTTTTATTGGATGAATTTCAACTAATCCAAGTCCTATTTTATTTCCTTCCTCTAGGACAACTACTTTTTCAAGCAATTTTTTGTGGCGAACACTAAGGAATGGGTGTTCATCTTCGCTGCCATTAATAACAGAATTGCTTCCAACTAATAGACCACGCCTCTCAATCCCACTAAATGTAATGACATCAACAGCTAAATTCAAATCGTCACAGTGCAATAATTCTGCATCTGTAGAAAGAAAACAAATAGTATTACGTAAATCAACGCCTGAACTTCTAGCACCAGTCACAATTCCTGGACCTGGGTTAATATGGACTTGAATTTCATCATATTGAATAACAACTCCTCCACCAAGACGACCATGTTTAATCAAAGCTGAACTAGATCCTGCAGTTCCGAGAAAAATTATTTTTGCCATAAATTCATTCCACCAATACTTTTACTCTTTTGTATATGATTTTTCAGGCAAAAATCACTTAATAAAGATTATTGTGCTAGAGAGATCAGCTGAAAAACATTTGGTACAAAACCATTTAGAACTTTCTATTTACTTTAGACAAATAACTTTTTAAAGCAACATGCACCTTAGCTTCCAAAGATACAACGGCGACTGTGGTGTATCGGTTAGCATACAAGCCTGTGGCAACGAGAAATCAGAGTGATTTCTGAGATCTGCGTTACAGATAGCTTGTGGGGCGAGTTCAACTCTCGCCAGTCGCCCCATTTTTCTAAACCATTGAATTTTTACCTGTTACAACTGAAAAGTTAAAAAAACAAATAAGTGGTTTTTTATAAAAACCCCCCTTATAAAAAATACAATGAAAACGCACTCTCTTTTACTACTATCCCAACTATTAGGGACAACATTTATCCCTACTGCAGAAGGTCAAACAAGAGAAGAAGCTTCTCCTGCAGCAATGTACAGCTCATATGTAAGTGATCTAGTTGAAACTACTTTCCAGCAAGGATTATACGGCTACGATGTGCCAGAAAAATACAAAGGAAAAAGGATTCAAATACCCCAAGATGGCATAGATGGCTTAGTTAGCACAACTGTATATTTTGATGAGGATACAAGAGACACCCCTAGAGTAGAAATTCGATTTGAAAGCGGGACGTGCACATATTCAATTACTGATAGCAATGGAGACTTCAGGTTTAGAAAACCCGAAGACAGTTTTACGATCATAAGAACAGATGGTGATCAAGAGTGTTTGTACGCAGGCCCAGGAGCACAATACCTTCTCACCCTTGCAGGCCACAGTAGAAGACCCATCAATAAAAAGTATTTCCGACGACGACGAGTTACCGAAGGAATAATTCAAGATAACATAGCTAGACTCTTAGATCTTAAACCACAAGAAAAGATTGAAGGTGAAGAGATTACCCCACCAAAATAACAGGAGCCACAACCCCACAACTTAAATCCCTAAAATACTACTTCTTGGTGGCACCACATAGAAACATTTATATATTATGAGCGCTACTAATAGTACTATGGTTACACGAGTTGATTGCCCCCATTGTTCGTAAAAATCTTATTTCTAGTGTGAACTTTTTTAGCAATTCTGCATCAAAATATAACCGTTCTAATTCTATTTCTAACAACCATCATTTGTAGGCTTTAAGCCCACTCAATTGACAATATTAATGCCTGCAGTAGTGTAATGGTTTAGCATATCAGACTGTGATTTCTTTGTGTTCTTTAATACAATAAACAGAGCTCTGGTGGAGCGAGTTCAATTCTCGCCTGTAGGCCTTTAATTTCAAAAAATAAAAACAAAAAAACAATAGGCCAAACAGGCACAAAATAAATGGAGAGAAATAAAATGGATATACAAATGGAAAGTACAGGGTTACCAAATGGACAAATTACAATAGATGAAGTTACAACTAGCTCTTGGCCCCATAGTTGGACTAGAAACAACAAAAACTGAACAAACAAGCGAAACTAAACCAAGTAAAGTATTCATGGGTATTGGTTACAACCCTGAATTAAAAAGATCTGGCGAACGACTTGACATGTTAGATTTTTTCAATTGGTTTAGAACATTTCAAAAAGCAGATATTGAAGTAACTGTATGGGATGCTTCAAGTTATTCCATTGTTAACTTGAGAAGCGCACAAGGAGAAAATGAATTTGAAAAACTAGGACAATCTCCAAGAGCAGAAGATATTATTTCATGGATGATTACAGAACAAGATAGAAACCTTAGTAGAGATGATCTAATTACAAGAAGAATAAATGGATTAAATTCTTACAAAAAACTTGATGAATTTAGAGAAAACTGTTCACTTCGAACAAGATATCTAAGGGCTCTAGCAAGTGTTACAAAAACTCCAGTAAAAATTGTGAGTGCGTGGGACACATTTCGAGAAGATACAACTACTTTCGCAAAAAGTTTAGAAGAAGCACTTGACTTTTCTAGGAGAACAATTGCAGAAAATCCAACATTCTACAAGGATTTTATTTCTGGAAATGATCCAATTAAGAGACTCTATGTTCCTCTTGAAATAGCTGAAGTGTTATATTTTCAAAAGACAAGTGAAATTGATGCAAAATTTGGGCCAACAACAGAGTTGCCATTTGATTCTGCAATTATTCAATGCCAAAGTGATCTTGGAAATGAATATACTACTCTTCGTTGTCCTCTTTTAGAAGGCCAAAATAAACCAGCATATCTAAGAGATTTATCCCTTGAAGGCAAAACCCTCTCAACAGGAATGAAGAGAAAACAAATTGCAAGAGTATTCAGAAAACAACCAACACTTCTGGAAATCTATAACAGACTTCTAGCCCCAACTGGAATTGAGCAAGATGTTCTTTATTCTACAACTGGAATGGCAATAAAAATTCGAAATGCAATGGAGGCCATCCAATGAAATTCAAAACAATAGGAATCATTGGAGGGATGGGTCCAGAAGCGAGTGCAGAACTTTATCTTCGTATTATTCAAATTTTTCAAGAAGAATTCAATGCAAAATTTGATGCAGATTTTCCAGAGATCATTTTGGTGAATTTACCAATTCCTGATGTTGTAGAAGAACTTTCTGAAGAAAAGAAAGTTGAAGAAATGCTTGTTGATGCAGCAAAGAGAGTAGAAACTGCAGGTGCAGATTTCATTGTAATACCGTGTAACACAGTAAATTATTTTCTGCCAAAAATGCAAGATGCAGTCTCCATTCCTATATTAAGCACATTAGGAGAAACAGCAAATCAGGTGTTAACTTCTGATGCAAAAACAATTGGAATTATTGGAACTGCTATGACCATCCAAAAAAACATTTATGGGCAATGGTTATCAAACATCTCTTCAATTGTTCCAACAGAATCTGAACAAGAGAGAATAACAGAAGTGATCATGAATATTCTCGCAGGGAAAAAAATAGAGAAAGACAAAATATTCTTGACAGAAATTATTGGGAAGATGAAAGAACAAGGAGCAAAAAAGATCATTTTAGGGTGTACAGACTTGCCACTTTTAATTAAAGGGCCAGATCTTGTGAGTAGCCTTGAAGCGTTAGCAAGAGCTTGTGTGAGAGAGACTATAAGATGACCTTTTTTATTTTTTATATTAAAAAACAATCAAAAACTTAAAGAATAACAAAATAATACACAAAAATAACGGAGGAGTTCAACTTTGAATTGTGGGACTAAGCTGCATAGCAGATGTACGTCGCACTTCGCTCGGAGTTGGAGAAAGAACTCATGGCAATACAATTAGCAAAGGGAGTAAGAGACATTCCAGCAGAGACAAAACTAATTAAAAATAAAGTTATTCAAAACCTGCAACAAAGTTTTGAGAGATTTGGATTCGCACCACTTGAAACACCAATGATTGAAAGATTTGAAACCTTGGCTGCAAAGTTCGCAGCAGGTGAAGAAAGTGATGCACTAAAAGAAATCTTTCCAGTAACAGATAATGCAAACAGAAAACTTGCATTAAGATTCGACTTAACTGTTCCTATGGCAAGATACGTTGCAATGAACAAGGATCTAAAATATCCTTTCAAGAGATATGAAGTTGGAAGAGTTTACCGTGATGGACCAATTAAACTTGGAAGATACAGGGAATTTTGGCAATGCGATATTGATATTGTTGGAACAAAGAGCATGATGGCAGAAGCTGAGATCCTTGCAGTTGCAGAAAATTTCTTCAATTCTATTGGGGTAGACGTTAAGATCAAAGTGAACAATCGCCAGATTCTTTCAGGAATTTTAGAACAAATTGGAATTAAAAACATTAAGAAACAAGAAGATGCAATAATTTCTATTGACAAACTCGACAAAATTCAGGTGAAGGGAGTTAGTGAAGAATTAAAAGAAAAAGGATTCAAAGACACCCAAATAGAAGAACTATTCACAATAATCAAAGAAGGATTAACATTAAAAGAATTACAAAAACTCATAAAAAACGAATCTGCAAAAGAAGGAGCAGAAAAACTTGAAGAATTATTTGCTTACCTTAAAGGTCTTGGTATCAAAAATGTATTCTTTGATGTTTCACTTGCACGTGGTCTTGCGTATTATACTGGAACTGTTTTCGAAGTATTTGGTGTGAACACAAAAGTCACAAGTTCTTTAGCTGGTGGTGGAAGGTACGATGACATGATTGCAGGGTTCATGAATTCAAAACAGCAAGTTCCTGCCGTTGGAATTAGTTTTGGGATTGAACCGACAATGGAAGTCCTCAAATTACAACAAAAAACTATTCAGAAAAGCCCGGCTATCGTATATCTTGTACCAATTAAAACTGAAAGTGAATCATTAAAAATTGCAAGAGAGCTAAGAGATGCAGGGATTAATGTAAGTGTGTCACTTGGGAAGAAAGGAGTTAGTAAAAATTTAGCATACGCAAACTCTCTTGGAATACCTTATGTAGCAATTATTGGTGAAAAAGAGCTAGAACAAAAAAAGGTCACATTAAGGGATATGGTAACTGGAAAAGAAGAGCTCTTAACAACAAAACAAGTGATTAAGAAGTTGCAAGGCAAATAATGAACAAAGAAACAAGTTTCAAGGTTCTTGGAGTTTTATTAATTATTATTGTAGTTGTAACTTTCTTTTTATTTATTTTTACAATTATCTCTTGGAAAGTGTTGTGGGTTGTTTTAATTCCAATGTTTATTATTTCAAAATGGGTAATCCCAAAATTGAAAGAGGAATAATAGATATCATCTAATTTTTGATTTAATTTCAGCAAGCAATTCTGGTTGCACATAGCTTTTTACCGTTACTGAAAAGCTATCATTCCACTTGCCAGTTTTCTTATCAAATTTCTTATGGCCAAGTTGATGGGCAATAGAAAGAAACAATTGATTCATTTCAAGTTTAGTCCATTCCTTTCGTAAAGCAAGAGCCTCTTGGATCTGTGATGTTGCGAAATATGAACGAACAATATGGGGATAAAATTCTTTTCCGCAATGATTTTTAAATGCTTTTTTGAAATCTCTTTCATGCAACAAATGTCCACGGCAAGAAAATATGAACTCTTGATCTTTTTTGCCCTTAAGCAATTTTGCTAACCGCTTAATATAAACTTGTGGAAATTCTTGAATTAAAGAAATTGGAACTCCGTCTTTCCCAAGAAAACAAAAACGTACAATGTTTCCTTGAATCATAACGTCTCCACCTTGCAAAGTAGATAAGCCTTTATGCCCATGGGCTTTGTAATAAATTTCATTGCCAACTCGCATGTTTGTCTTTAGAAGCGTGTACAGTGGAAGGGCCATTTCATCTTTTGAATTCCAAAGACCATCTTCTACTGAATCTAACAGTTTCTCATGACATTTTGCAAACTCATCTACTTTCGCGTACTTACGCCTGCGATGTTTATCTCGTTTTTCAAGTGTATACACATACGACCAAGTTCCACCTTTATTTTGGTACAACACATCCCAATGGTCGTGTGAATCTTGGTCATGAAGTCGAATGTGGGGCGCAAATAATGAAAATGCTTTCTCTAACTTTTCTCCATTCGGAAGCATAACAATTCGTGCTCCTTGTTCTCTTCCTTCAGGGCTAATTTGTCCTTTCAAAAATCGTGGGTTCTTAGAATCAATTAATATATCAAAACAATCTGATGCTTTATACAATGAAACAACAGTTGCAAGTTCTGGAAATGAGCGTATGATTTTACGCCACCCTG
>CAYTOG010000039.1:0-10320 GCA_964439765.1 uncultured Methanosarcinales archaeon | reverse complement strand
ATATTCAACTGTTATCACACGATCGCGGCCGTGATAAGATGATGAAAGTCCAAGAATAAGTGCATCTGCAAGCGCATCTTGAGGAGTAGGTCCATAACCTGTTGATAGAAAAGATTCAGGTCGATTTTTAGATGCAATTGGAAGTTCATGTTCAGCTAAATCGCCAAGATTTCTTCTCAAATCTGGTACCAAACTAAAATCAGCTTCAGTTTTACAAGAATATAATGCTAAATGATCTAAATGTTCTAATTGCATTGGAAATCCAACTACAGCAATTACCTCTTCTCCACAAATTTGTCCTCCTTGATCAAGATCAAGGTCATCAAAATTCATTGATGTAGGCAAATGGCTTGCCAACAAGTATGTTAATAATAAGGAATTCATTGTTTTTCACCAAATATTTTTAACACTTCAAAAACAAAAGCATTTTTCAAGACATTTTGTTAAAAAAAGAGAGCCAGGTTATAAACTTTTCTCTTTTGTTGTGACTTAATAGTAGTGGTAGTAAAGAAAACATAGTATAAAAAATAAAAATAAAAAACAAATAAGAGAACAGTTTTTGTAAGAGATGTAAATCTATTTTATAATATATCCATCATGACTATCATAGATAATATCTACGATGTTTAAATACTTACTTAATTAGAGATTTATGGTAAATTAAAATTAAAAAATAACACTCTACCCAAAATAGCTAGCTTTCTCTTTCTTCATCTCTTTAGCTCGAGCTGAACTAAAATAATCCGCGAGCTGTTCATAGGCTTTACGAGTTTCAGAGTCAACTGATGCTTTTACAATATCAAGAGAGGAAAGAAAATTAGCCATAGTAATTTCAGAAGCTTCAGGATCTCCTCGAAGTGCAATCATAGCAGCTTCTCTAGTAACTCCTTCAACATCCGCTCCAACATAACCATCAGTTTTCTTTGCTAGCTTTTCTAAATCAACATCAGACGCAAGTGGCATACCTTTAATGTGAATAGTAAATAATTCTAATCTCCCTGCCAAATCTGGTGCTGGAGTTAATATAATACTATCAAATCGCCCAGGACGAAGAAGCGCAGTATCCAAAATGTCTGGACGATTTGTTGCTGCAATTACAACAACATCAGAAAGTCCTTCAAGCCCATCCATTTCAATAAGCATTTGATTGAGTAAACTTTCATTCGAATCTGAAAATGCACTTGACCCAGTACCACGGCGTTTTGCAAAAGAATCTATTTCATCAAAGAAAATAATGCTTGGTGAAGTTTGACGAGCACGCTGAAAAACTTTGCGTAATTGTTCTGCTTCTTTACCAACTAATCCTTCTTGCTGAAGTGAAGAACTGTTCACAAGAATAAAATTTGCTTCACTTTCTTTAGCTACAGCTTTAGCTAGAAGCGTTTTACCAGTTCCTGGTGGGCCGTATAATAAAACACCTTTTGGAGTTCGAATTCCAAGACGACTAAACCTTTCTTTTTGTTTAATTGGCCACTCAACTGCTTCCTTTAAACGTTGTTTAACTTCAACTAAGCCACCAACATCATCCCAAGAAACTCGTGGAGTTTCAACAAGAACTTCACGCATAGCACTTGGACGAACAGATTTGAGTGCTTCTAAAAAATCTTCTTGAGCAATTTGTAATTTTTCTAAAATGTCAGATGGGATTTCTTGTCCTTCTTCGACAGCTTCCAATTTTAAATCTGGCAATAATCCTCTAAGAACAATCATGGCAGCTTCCTTTGCAAGAGAAGACAAATCCGCTCCAACAAATCCATGTGTAATATCAGAAATTCGCTCTAAGTTAACATCTTTACGAAGTGGCATGTTTCGTGTATGGATCTGCAAAATTTCAAGACGACCACTGCGATCTGGAACTCCAATTTCTATTTCACGATCAAAACGTCCAGGACGACGAAGGGCAGGATCAAGTGAATTAGGACGATTTGTTGCACCAATAATTACAACTTTTCCTCTAACCTTTAACCCATCTAAGTTTTTCAACAATTCAGAAACTGGTGTATTCAAAAATTCATTGGTTCCACGATCTTGCCGTTTAAATGCAATTGAATCAAGTTCATCTATGAAAAGAATAGTTGGTGCAAATTCTTTAGCTTCTTCGAAAATTTTATGCATTGTTTTTTCAGTTTCTCCAGGAATACCACTTATCACATCACTTGCTTTAAGTTCCATGAAATGTACACCACTTTCACTTGCAACAGCTTTTGCAAGAAGAGTTTTACCTGTCCCAGGCGGGCCATACAACAATACTCCCCGTGGAGGATCAATACCAAGAGTATCAAAAATTTGTGGGTGGCGAAGTGGAAGCTCAATCATTTCTCTTACTTTTTTGAGTTCTTCACCAAGACCCCCAATATCTTCATAATTTACTCCAAAGTTCATTTCTTCTGAGGCAATGCCAGCAGATTTACTAGCAATTTCTAATTCAGTATCTTTTCCAATGATCACTGGAACCCCTTTTGGTTCTACATCTACAACAACAAAACGCAAGTCTCCAAGACCTAGTCCAGAAAATCTTTCATCCATTGCAGAGAAAATATCATTTACTGCATGAGGAAGTGCCATATCTCCTCGGCGTTTGGTTTGTCCAAGTGAAATTAAATCTCCTTTAACAACTGCTTTGCCAAGTAAACCTATTTTAAAAAATTGTGGTGAAGCACGTACAACTATTCGAGTTGTTGCTGGAGCCAATTTGATTTTTTTGGCCATTTCTGGTTCTACTTTTTTTACTTGAACAAATTCTCCAACACTCGTCTTTGCATTTGTTCTACTATTTCCGTCCATACGGATTATATTAAGACCAATGTCACCAGGATAAGCCCGATCAACAACAGCAACAGTACCGCGTTCCCCATTAATTTCAACAATATCTCCTGGGTTTGCACCAATTTTACGTAAGAAACTTGAATCAATTTTGACAATGCCTTTATTGACATCTTCTTGTACAGACTCCATCACTTTTAGTTGTATTTCAGAAAGAACTATTGCTGCATTTTCACCCATTATCTCACCACTAATTTACCCCTCTCTGAGCTATATAAATATTATGATCCCAGGCAAGATAAGAACAGAAAAAAAACTACAACATTTATTTTGGCGCGCAGGTCCACTTGCCGAGATATTAAGAAAAAGGATTGATCAACAACGAACATTTTGTGACTGCAAGGAGCAAAATCAAAGTGAAGTTGCCTTTCTGGCACCGGAAACTTTGTTTCCATGTGTTTGGAGTAGCCCGGCATGACCAGCGCCAAAAGAAAAAACTAATCTAAACAATAAGTAAAAAAGAAAATAAGAATGAAGAAATAAAGAAACAACAATTACTTCTTCTTCTCTGCAGGTTTAGCAGCTACTGCCTTTGCTTTAGGCTTACGTCCAGACTTTACTTTAGGAAGTGGAAGTGGACTTGGCAAACTTACTTCTTCACTAACTTTAATTGCTTGAATGTTACCTTTGTGAAGAGCAGCATTTACAACACGCTCCATGATATCCATTGGCAATTTTTTATCTTTATCCCACTGTTGTTTAATCTCTTTTATTTTAGATTCAGAATCTGTAAAGAAGACTTGACCTTCAACATCTATACTTCCAAGGTCAGGTTCATATCTGCAATTAAAAGCGAATGTAAATTTTAATCCTGAACTTCCAGGGATATTAAACTGCAAATCTTCAACATTTTTAACGGCAACATTATTGTTAATCCGAATTTGTCCCCCTTTTGCATCTAATTTACGTTCTGCTACAACTTTGTATAAATTAATTTTTACAATACCCATGCTGGATTCACCTTTTATCGTTTTAAATGTATATATTACAGAAGTGGATTTTAAGAATCTCTCTTCAAAACCTACCTCACAATTAAGTCCAACCCAAGGCCTCTTTATAAATTTTCCTTTGATTAGAAGATAATTATTTACCTTTCAATGTCTCTGGCATATCTGTTCCAAGATAAGTAAACCTAGGCGCTTTTTTCCCATCAGGAAATTCTTTCTCGCCTAAAAAAAGATCAACCTCTCTTACTGAAAATGGACCTTTTCCATAAAGTTCTTGGTAAATGATTACTTTAAGTCCATTTGGCTGACTGCCCTGAACTAAAAAAGAACCATCTTGTCTGCGATAGATTTTAACTTGATCTCCTTCACGAAACTCATGATACATCCCTGTTGCAAAGAGCACATCACCAAAATTTAAATCTGCTACACCATAAACACCAACACCATAGGCAAGAAAAAATCCACCTTTGAAGTGTGTGTAGAAACCTGGTTGAAATTGTACCATACTTTATTTTAAATTTTTGAGAACTTATATCTTTTTCTATTCTAAGTTCTTCCTCTCAAACATTAATACAACTGATGAAACAAGTGCAACTGGACAATGTTCTACTCCTTTTGGTATAGTAATTCCTTCGCCTTCAGATAAAATAAAGTCTCTATTCTTTGTTTGAATCTTAATTTTTCCTTTAAAGACAATAAACATTTCATCATTATTTTCATGAGAGTGCCAAGAATACTCCCCTTCAAATTTAGCTGCTCGCAATACAAAATTATCAACTTCGCTAACATCTTTTGGAGACCACGCAATACTAAACTCAGAAGATATTTTATTCAAATCAAATGATTTTATTTCCATTCAAATAAAGGATTTAAAAAATATTAAATATTATTATTTGTTGTTCTTAGTATTATAAGAATTATTTTTTAGCCAAACTTATAATTTTGCTCGCAAGCCTTGCTAGAACATAAGCCTCTATTCTTGATTGGTTAGTTTTTTTTCCATTTGAATCATACAAAGGTGCAAATTCAACTATGTCTGCTCCAATTACTTTCTTCATCTCAAAACAAAGTTTCAAAACATCAATTACTTGCTGCCAAAGTAAACCACCTGGTTCAGGGGTTCCAGTGCAACTAATAACGCTTGGATCAAATCCATCAACATCTATTGTTATATATAATTTTGAAGAATGAAGTTTCAACAATGCTTCACGCAACTTTTCAAGAGAATGTTCCCATGAATAAATCGTTTGAACATTAGAATGAGAATCAACTGCTTTTCTCTCATCTTTATCTTGACTTCGAATACCAACAGACACAATTTCATGCGAACTAACCAACTGACGCATAACACAAGCATGATTCAAGCGAGAACCATTCCATGAATCACGAAAATCACTGTGTGCATCTATTTGTAAAATTGCAAAATCGGAATGTGTCTTTTCAAGGCCACGAACAAAACCCAGTGTTACTGCATGATCTCCACCAAGACCTAAGACAAATTTCCCTTTTCCATTTGCAACAACTGCTTCTTGTACATTTGCAACCATTGTTTCAGGAGTCTCTTTACTCAAATCCAACAACGGATGAACAAAAACACCACTCTCAAAATATTCGACATCAAATTGTTCATCGTAATATTCTAAATGTTTAGATGCCAAAATAATTTCTTTTGCTCCTTTAGTAGCACCAACACCATATGTCACATCTTTTTCATATGAAACAGGCAACAACAAAAAATGAGAGTTCTCTTTACTGCGATACTCCCCTGGCAGTTCCATCCATACTAGATCATTTGTATTCTGAAAGTTCATTCTACAATCCTCTCTTCAGCTTCGCCTAAATCACAAAAGTTACTACTAAAATTATATGCTCCAGCTGTTAAAAAAACTAATGTGTCTCCAACTGTAACAGGAGGAAGATACACACGATAACGAAACAAATCCAAACTACAAGGTGTGACACCTTTGATTACATATTGCTTAGCCCCTTCAGCTCTGTAATTAAGCTCACCTTCAACAAGTAGTTTTACAGGAACAATAATTGCATCCATATCACTGTTATAAACAGATGCATTAACCATAATTGTGTTTCCATCAACAGCAATCACTTTTGTTACAAGCTTTCCAGCAGGTGCTGCAATAAATCTTCCAGGTTCAATTATTAACTGTATATTGCGTGCAGTACACCAAGAACGAAAGTGATCAATCTTATCAAAAATTCCAGATAACAGGTTCATATTCGTGTTTGCGTAAGCAGCTGGTAAACCACCACCCATATTTACAACATCAATACATTCAAAAAATTCAGAATCAAATAATTCAGAAAGTTCAAAACCATAATTCCACTCACTCAGATTCTGTGTTTTACGATGAAAATGAATCCCTAAAGTTTCAATTTGAGATAGTGAAGAAAATTCTTTAACTTTTTTATCAATCAATTCCGAATCCATTCCAAACACAAAATATTTTTCTGTACGAATAGAACGCTCCCGCAACTTCAAACGCAATAACAACATATGTATCTTAGTTTCAGGATTCAAAGAAAGGTATTTTTCCAACACTTCCAAATCACACTTATTATCAACTGCAAATCTAGAAACTCCAAGAGAAAGTAAATATGAGATTTCTTCAAAAGACCATGCTTGCGCCAAAAATAACACACGAGAATAATCTGAAATGTTTACAAGTTCATTTACTAAATGCACACTAAATAAACAATTAACTTCACTTTCCAAAATTCCAGAAACTTTTGGATTTGTTTTTGAACTATACGACACAATATCACAATGTTTCTGAACAAGAGAAAACTGTGAAAGCACAGTAGACTTTGAAATCTCAAAATATGCTGTGTTCTTTTGAAAACCAGATTTCAAAACAGAATTATTCATCTGAATCCCTCCGGAAAGGCAAAAGGCCTTCAGATTCAAACTCTTCAAGCGCGCGAATCATAGCAAGAGGAAAAGTAATTGTAACATCCCCATGTACTGTTGCAACATCGCTTTCATCTTTAACTTTCCCCCACGATTTTGCTTCATCTGTTGTAGCACCACTCATACTTCCACTTGTTTTGTGAGCAGTTGTCATATATACAGCGTACTCTGCACCACCGTTGAGCAACGTGCAAAGAATTGCATGATGTTTGCTAATACTTCCGCCAAGTGCAATTACTGCTTTTTTCTCATCATAACTACTAGTAAAAAGAATTTTTCCAAAGTCTGCTACAACATCAACTACAAAATCTCGATGCTTTTGTTGAAATAAATACAAGTGAAATCCAAAAGACCCATCAGTTATTGCTGGACAAAAAATAGGAACTTTTTGCTTAGCGGCTTGATACAAAATTGATGATTCGTCATTTAGTAATAAACCAATTTCATGAAGTAAATCAGAAACTGCCCAACGTTTTTGCTTCTCATATAAAGTAGTAAGAACTGGAGCAATCCAATCTTCAAATTTCATATAACTTTCATTTTTAATGAAAACATTCCCAACACGATTAACTCCTTGTTCATTTAATTCAACATCATCTGCATTAAAACTTCCAATAGAAAATTTCTCTCCAAGAGATTTCATAATATCTTCTTCAATTCCACCAACTGTTGTAACAAGAACATCAGCAATTCCAAGTTCAACTAATTGAGCAAAAAAACCACGAAGCCCGCAAGAAACCATATTTGATGTGAATGTGAGATAAGTTTTCGCAGAATTCTTTTTCATCTTAATAATAACATCACTTGCTTTAGCAAGTTGTACACTTTGATACCCTGTTTGAGAATATTTCCCCACAAGTTCTTGTACAGTTATTCCTTTATTCCATGTTAAATCTTTGACATACATTTATTTTCACCTTTTTGATCTTGATACACTAGTTCCAAACACCATAAAACCACATAAAATCTATTCAAAATCCCATTAAAAAACATAGAAATTTCAATAGCTCACACTAATAATTTCAGAAATAATTTTTTTACTTAACTTCCACGTTTACGAACGCTACTCATAAAGAAGAAAATACCACTGTTTCTTTATATATTTTAGGGTAATTATGGTATAAAGAAGTAAAACAAATAATTACTTATTTTGTATTCGTAGCAACAGCAACTTTCAACCTACCGCCTTTATCTAATTGCCTTGGAAGAAAAGAGTTAATTACATATTCAAATTCATATAATAAATGGCACATAACTTCTTTAAGACAATATGAATCTTTGTAATCAATTATTGCTTGAATTTGTTCTTCAGTAAAATTAAACTCATAAAAAAAATCATTACAATATTGGATTTCATCAGAACACCTACGTTCAAACTCTTCCCACTCATGATGGAGCCTGGAATCCCATTTACGGATAATACCTTGATACAATCTCATAGGATGTGTTTCTTCTTCAAGATCAGTTATTGCCCAGATCCCAGCGTATTCTAATTTGTATTTTTTAAATGCTAACTGCAACATTCCTTTAATGGTAAAAATCCCTTTATCTGTTGTTAACTTACAAAGAACTTCAAAAGCTCCATGTGTTGCCTTAGAACATCTTGTAAATAATCTTTCCGTTGGAACAATGCGTTCGTTATATTTTTTTGTGAACACTTTTGACCCATATTTTTCTAAAAGAAAATGCTTAGTAGAGTTGATGATAAAGAGATTTTTGAAACATTGATACAATCTGCCTTTTTCATCAAAACATTCAACACTTAAGATGTTATGGACACGATCTGCAAGTTTTACTTGAATTGCCCGCTCTCTTAATTCTGGATCTGGACAAGTAAAGATGTATGAAATTGATTTGTAATAATAATGGCGTTTTAATCTTGTTAATAATTTTAATGTTTCAATAATGTGGCCAACAGCAGCACTATTAACTTTTTGAGCAGAACAAAAATCAAATAATTCTTTTTCAAACTTGGAAACAAAACGAACTTCATATTCATCTAAAGCATATTTTTCACTTTCAGTGTTACCAATTCCTTTATCATTTTTATGTAAATCAACGTGTTCTTCAATATAATCATGTAATAAACCACAAAGTAGTGTTGTAGTATCTTGAACTCCACAACGTTTTAAGGTTAAAACAACGTTAATTGGGTGTAAAAAAGAGTGGTGGCCATTTTTTCTAGGTGGAAGCTCATTACATAAATCACGACATTTATTGTATAAGAATTCACATAGAGGAAATAAAGGATCTCTAATATCAAACAATTCTTCTAACCTTGCAACTTGAACGGCCGGCTCTAATGTCCGCAAAGAATCAAAGTGTTTTTGTCTAAGTTCTCTATTTTGATTCATTACTATTAACTCCACACAAACAACTGCTTTTTTGTGCTTGATATAGTAAACCTACATTGTATTTAAATATTTGCAAGTAAAGATTATAAATTAGAAACAAATTTGATTCTTTTATGCCACTTGTAGATATACATTGTCACATAAATCACAAAGACCTAAAAGGTAAAATTGAAGAAGTTATAGCTAATGCTGCAGCAGCAGGAGTGAAGGTAATTGTTCTCAGTGGTGTTAACCCAAAGGCCAATGTTGAAGTTTTAGAATATGCAAAAAAATATCCTGTAATCAAAGCATCACTCGGAATTTATCCAATAGATGCGTTAGGATTAACACCAGATGAAGTTGGTCTACCACATCATAAAGGACCTATTGATTTAGAAAAAGAATTTGCATTTATCAAAGAACATTTAGGCCAAGTTATTTCTATTGGGGAGATAGGAATGGATTTCAACTGGGCATCAAAAGAAGAAACTGGAAAAAAGCAAGAAGAAATTTTCCGCAAAGTTATTCGTTTTGCAATTAAAGTAAAAAAACCAATTGTCATTCACTCAAGAAAAGCTGAAGTTGAATGCCTTGATATTTTAGAAGATGAAATTAAGAATAATGAAATTCAAGTAATTCATCATTGTTTCGGTGGAAGAAAAGCCTTAATGAGAAGAGGAGTTGAGCTTGGGCATAACTTTTCAATTCCAGCAAATATTAAACGCAACACTAGTTTCAAAGCACTAGTAAAAATAGTTCCGAAGGACAGATTACTTACAGAAACAGATGCTCCATGGCAATCTCCTTTCAAAGAAAAAGTAAATGAACCAGCATATGTTACTGAAGCTATTCAAAAGATAGCAGAAGTTAAAGGAATTACAATAAAAGAAGCTGAAGATGTTGTGTGGGATAACTTTTGCCGAATATTCTCTTATTCAGAATGAATTTCTAACATGTTTTTAGTTTTGATGAGTGATAGCAAAATAATAAAAAAGAATTACTTTCTTCTAATCACTGGTGATGGGTTTACAATAATAGATATAGAAACAACTGGTCTTTCTAAACACAGACATAAGATTACTGAAATTGCTGCTGCCAAAGTAGAAAACGGCAAGATCACACAAGAATTTCAAACCCTTGTAAATCCAGAAATGGAAATTCCACGATTCATAACAAAATTAACCGGCATCGATAATGAAATGGTCAAAGATTCTCCAACTATTGATAAAGTACTTCCAGAGTTCATTGAATTTTTAGGTAATGATATTTTTGTTGCACATAACGCAAC
>CAYTOG010000038.1:0-10343 GCA_964439765.1 uncultured Methanosarcinales archaeon | reverse complement strand
TTTCTATGCCAGTATTTAATGTGTATGTACTTGCCATTTTTTACCTCACTGTATTATTTCTGTCCAAGTTTCTGTACCACTCGGTGTTATTTCTGTCCAAGTTTCTGTACCACTTGGCGTAATTTCTGTGTACGTCTCTGTTGTTGCATCTGTTGTTACTGCTACATACAGTATATCTCCAGATGTTGTTTTTGTAAAATTCAAATCTTTTGTTACAACAATACTTCTTCTGAACATTACCCGTTTATCTTGTTCGTCTTGTGTTACAACTCTCTCTGTTGATCCAAGACACTCTTGAATCTTTCTTCCATCTTCAACAATAACTTTCATTTCTTCAGGAGTTGCAGAGATTTTGTGGTCCCACCCAGGATAGTTTTTATCAAAAGTAAAATGTTTTTCAATAACACATGCTCCTTTTGCAACAGATGCTAGAGGAATTGCGGTTCCAAATGTATGGTCAGAAAAACCAATTGGGTATGGGAAAAGTTTTTGCAAAGTGTCAATATTGTTCAAATTAACAATATCATTTCTTGGAGGATAAATTGATACACAATGTAAAATCACTATATCCTCGTTTCCTGCCGCTTTAATTGTGTTCACAGCAGCAATTATCTCATCGATAGTTCCCATTCCTGTTGATAACAGAATTGGTTTTCCTTTGCGGGCCATATAATCTACAAATGGTAAATTATTCAAGTCCATTGATGCAATTTTAACGATTGGCATGTCCAATTCATCAACACAGAAATCAGTAAATTTTTTATCAAAGGATGAACAAAAGAACATAACTCCTTTTTCATCACAATATCTCTTTATGTCACGGAACATTTGCATGGAAGTCATGTATTCTTGCATTTCTTTTCGTAATTTTGGGTGGACACTTCCAAAATATTTGCGTAGTGCTTCTGATTTTTCCATTAAAACAGGTCTTCTCGGATCATCTTCATAACAAGAATTTGCAAAAATCCCCATGTCATATGCTTGAAATTTAACTGCGTCAACACCGCAATCTACAGCTTCATCAATAAGTTTTTTTGCAAGATCTAAGTTTCCATTGTGATTCGATCCAATCTCAGCAATCACAAATGGTTTACTAAAATTGTGAACTTCTACATCCCCTAATTTAACTTTTTTTGTCATTTTTTCTTCTCCTTTATTCTCATCTTTTTTTTCTTTAATATATTTTTTAATGAATCTATTAGAATCATGTGCAGCTTTCAGTTGCTCTTTGTCTGTGGGCCTTGATATCTCTAAAACAATTGGAATTTGTTTTTCTTTTGGAAGTGTTTTAAATAGTGACTGCAGGAAACAATAATCTAAGCGATCATTGATATCACCTTTTTGATGATTTATTGGTAGATGTTCTCCATGTAGAGGAAGTCCGTTTATTTTGCTAGCGTCAAAACAATAATTTTTTGGGTCAGTTCCATTCAAGTGAATGTGCTCAATTTGTTGATGAAAGATGTGAAAAAAATCCATGAGGAATTTTTTTAAACCAATTTGAAGTTTTGAATAGTTATTTTGGATAAATTGTTGTGAGTCACTATCAAATAATCCTTTATTATTTTCAGGATATTTTTCAAGAAATATTTTTTCTCCTCCAATCGATTGGATAAACTCTTTCATATGGTATGTAAATGATAAATGTTCAATGTCAGCAACTACTTTCATTTTATGATCATTAATTGTTAATTCTCTGTTGAGAAGATTGAAATCTTCAATTGTTGCTAATAAGGATCTTGAATGATTGTATCTTGTAAACCAAAGGGCATCAGTTTCAAACATTAATTCTACTCCTTGGCCAAATAAATTGGCACATCTCTCACAAAGTAATTTTATCGCTTGTTCCTTTGTTTGTGTTTGAATATCATACAGTGCGCAATGAATCACAATTTTTTTTATCTTTTGTTCTCTGCAAATTTGCACCAATTCTTGAAGCGCCCTCAAAGATGAATTTCCAATTTCTCCTTGATCAACTAGATTCATTGGATACTTTGTTCCATTAACATCCACTACACTTGGGCTATGAACAGCAAGAATATTTACATTGGTTGGAATCTGTTTTATTCCTTCTTTGAAGGCAGAATTAATCTCCGTAATGTACATCTCAAAAGTCTCCAAATTTCTCTTGAGAAATCCAGGAATTTTGATATAATCGGCTTTTGCAGTAATAATCTGGCTCATGGATGAAAATTATTAACATTTTTGTTTAAAATGCTTGTGGAATAGGGGGTTAATCTTAGAAATCTTTGAATTTTTTGAGACTTTATCTGTTCTCGATACTATAGATACAGAAGCTTTAAAAACACATACTGAGCAAGATTTTCTTATAATAAATTAGTAAAAGGTGGAATTATGGGAAAAAATTTTGCAATTATCGGATGCGCTGGGTATGTTGCCCCAAGGCATATAAAAGCAATGAAAGAGACAGGCAACAATCTTGTGATGGCCTTAGATAAATCTGATTCTGTTGGTATTTTGGATCGTTATTTTAATGATGTACATTTTTTCACAGAGTTTGAAAGTTTTGATCGACATGCGGACAAACTCCGACGCAGAGGAGAAGGAGAAAAAATAGATTATGTGAGTATTTGTTCTCCAAATTACTTACATGAAGCTCATGCAAGGTTTGCCCTTAGAATAGGAGCACATGCAATCTGCGAAAAACCACTTGTACTTGCACCTTGGAACATTGATGGTTTAGAGGTTTTAGAGAAAGAAACTGGAAAAAAAGTATATGCAGTTTTGCAACTTCGCCTTCACCCTACTCTTATTGAATTGAAGAAAAAGATCTCTGCAGAAATCGCTGCAGGAAGAAGTGAAAAATATGATGTTGATTTAAGTTATGTTACTTCTCGTGGTCCATGGTACCATTACTCTTGGAAAGGAAATGAAGAACTTTCAGGTGGTCTTGCAACAAATATTGGAGTTCATTTTTTTGATATGTTAAGTTGGATTTTTGGACCTGTTCAAAAATGTACACTCCATCATTCTGATAAAAAGAAAGTTGCAGGATGTTTAGAACTAGAACACGCAAGAGTTCGATGGTTCCTTTCAGTTGATCGAAGCGACTTGTCTCTTATTAAAGAAGTTAAAGAAGGAGCAAGTGCATATCGAAGTATTACTGTTAATGGAAAAGAAGTTGAATTTTCAAATGTTTTTGCAGATTTACATACAGAAGTCTACAAAGATATCTTAGCTGGCAGAGGATTTGGTATTGCTGAGGCTAAACCATCAATTGACCTTGTTCATAAAATTAGGTCAATTATCCCAGCACAAGAAGGCGAGGAGAAAATGCACGCACTTACCAAAAGCTTGCTCGCTAGACAATGAAATTCTGTGACCTTGATATCCAGTATGATCTTTTAAAAAAAGATATTGATACACAAATTAGTACAGTCTTGGACCATAAATGGTTTGTTGGTGGTCCAGAAATTGCTAAGTTAGAAGAAATGCTTTGTCAAAGAGTTGGATCTAAGTATGCAGCTTCAGTATCTTCTGGAACAACTGGCCTTTTAGTCGCATTAATGGGCCTTGGTGTAAAACGTGGAGATTGGGTTATTACAACACCATTCACATTCGCAGCAACTGTTGGAACAATAGCTTTTCTTGGTGCAAAACCATTAATGGTTGATATTGAAGAAGATACATTCAACATTGACAGTAAAAAAGTATCTTCTCTTCTTGAGAACCCTATTGATCCAGCTACAGGAGAAAAGATTCCTTCTGAAAACATCAAAGGAATTGTTGTTGTGAACTTATTTGGACAATGCGCGGATTTTGATTCAATTAGGGCAGCTATTGGAGAAAACAGATTTATTTTAGAAGATGCTGCACAATCATTTGGTGCATCTAATAATGGGCGATTTTCTTGTACTTTAGGTGATGTTGCTGTAACCTCTTTTTTCCCTTCTAAACCACTTGCATGTTATGGTGACGGTGGAATGATTTTCACTAATAATTCTTTTCTTCACGAAAAAATGAAAATGATGATTAATCACGGTCAACGTAAGAAGTATGAACATGCAATTATTGGTTTAAATTTTCGAATGGATACAATTCAATCTGCAATATTACTTGCAAAAGCAAAACCATTTTTTGAGAAAGAAATTGCTTCTCGGAATTTAGTTGCACAGCGCTATAATATTGGTTTATTTGATCTTGAGCATAATGGCAATATCCGTTTACCAATTGTGAAAGAAGAAAATGTTTCTGTTTTCGCCCAATATTCAATTCTTGTAGAGAATGGTTTGAGGGATGCTCTTAAAACAGCACTTGCAGATAAGGACATTCCAACTGCAATTCATTATCCTATTCCTCTACATCTTCAACCAGCATTTTCTTATTTGGGATATTCAGATGGTGATTTTCCTATAGCTGAGAAGGTATCACAAAAAATTATTTCTTTGCCTTTTGATCCTTACAAAACAGAAGAAGAAATTCTCCTTGTTTGTCGCCATATTGCTTCATTTTTCATGGAACATACTGCACAGACGACAGTACAATGAATTTAATATAACAATCTATAAACACAGCTGATACAATGAATACCACAGAACCACTTCTTAGAACTGATTCTCGAAAGCTCAAAATAGTTCATGTATACATAGATAACATGAAAATAGATCAAAATGATCTACAAAAAGATGTTTTTGCAGATAGGTGGGGCCTCCCTTCATTAGTGAAGCTTGGGCATGATGTTACATTAATTTGTGGTGGCAGTTCAAAGAAGCGAAAAGAATATACTTGGAAAGGAGTTAAGGTAATAGAATTACCCTCTTTATTTGAGTTCACAACAACATCTCGTGTACTCAAGGGTCTTTATTCAGAACTTTCTCGTGTTGATGCTGATGTATTCCATACTCACCATTACTGTTCTTTAGTTCCAGAAATTACTGGTTTAGTTGGGTGGAAAAGAAAAATACCTGTTTTTTTTAACATATCGAAATGATTTTCATGTGCAAACAAACTGGCTTCGCTTTTTTGAGAGAGCGTATTTTCATGTTCATAAATTATTCACTGGTTTATTTTCTGAAATTTTTTTCATGTCTGATTTTCTTCGTGAAAGCAAAGCGTTTGATTATATTGACGAGAAAAAGAAACAATTGATTTTTAATTATATCCCTGCGGCTCCAGAGATGAATGAAGTTTCTCGGAAAGAAAACACAATTTTACATCTTGGCAGATTAAGTGAAGAAAAAGGGATTGATCTTTTGTTACAAATGGTTGTTGAAGTTAGGAAAAAAGTTCCATCGATTAAAGTAAATATAGTTGGAGATGGAACTGAAAAATATACAGCATACTTGCATGCACTCACTCAAAAGCTTGGCCTCTCTGATGTTGTAACCTTTCATGGGAAATTAACAGGTTTGAAGAAAAACGAAGCATACTATTCTAATTCCTTACTTGTTCTTCCAGCAAGGTACCATGGCCTTTCAAATGTATGTCTTGAAGGAATTATTCATCACATTCCAATTTTTGTTTCAAGTAAATGGACATTACCAAAAGCGTTAATCCAAGAAGAATGTATCTTAGATGTTACTAATATTTCTGAAAGTTCGGAAAAAATTGTTGACTTCTTTACAAATGATGAAGTTCGCTCAAAAATAACTCTCGACAAAGAAAAGATAGCATCATTTTTTACAGATGAACTTCGTCTTGGAAGACAATTAGTTGCTGAATACCAAAAATTTGTTTAATTTAGAATTGTTAGTTAGTTAATTAATTGGTTTTAGAATTATTTTTCTAGTTTCCAAATATCTATGTTTTTTTCAAGTAAGATTTCAAGTATTTGAATATCTTTTTTGTAAAAATTCTTTAACTCTTCTTTAGTTTCTTCTTTTAGAATTGGTTTAACTCCTGCTGCAAGATTTATTTTTCTCATTATTTTATTTGCTATTTTTATTGATTTAGCGACTGGCCAAAATGTCCATATTTTGTATCCTACAGGATTATCTTTTATTCGCTGTGCTTTTTTTGTCATTTTAGTTATCCATTTATATTTAGGATATTTTGTCACATTGACTTTTTGAGTAAGACTTTTTGGGATGAATTCATCGTCAACTCCTAGGAAGGAAAAGAGTTCTTTGATATGTTTTTGTGGATTTGTTTTAAACTCTTCAAAAATCATAATGTGAATATTTTCTTTAGGAAATAGTTCAAAGAATTCTGTTAACTGTTTTCCATATAATCCTGCACCTTTTATTTCTTCAGAATATTCTTCTAAAGATTCTTCAAAACTTCCAATATCAAACGTTTGTTTTATGTGCAGATAATGTGAAAAAGCCCTATTTATTGGATTTCGAAGAATTGCAAATAGTTTAACATTTGGATAATTTTCTTTGATTCGTTTTGCTGAATCTTTATCCCATAGATATATCGGACTCCATTCACCTGTAATTTGATTTTCTTTTGCTCCAATGAAATGTTTTTGATACCAATCTTTGCCTTTTGTATAATTAGATGATTTTATTTTTTGATATTTTGGAGATTTTGTATTAAAAAAGTTAATTTCTTTCTGCTCTACTAAGAATACATTTGGATGTTCTTCTAGGCACTTTGCAAGCCATGTAGTTCCAGATTTAATGGCTCCAATTCCAATAAAGTCAACAGATTTCATAGTTTATCAGTTACTAATTGATTTTTTAATTGGAAGTTCCCGTTTTGCAATAATCTTTGTTGCAGGATTCCCTCCAATGACAATTAATTCTCCTACGTCTTTTGTTAATACGCTCCCTGCGGCAATAACAGCACCAAATTCTATTCTTGAAACAGAAGGAGAAATAAATGAATTTGAACAAATCCATACTTCGTCTTCAATTACAAGTTTTTTAAAAGAGATAATTTTTTTGTGCAATTGTTCCTTTTTGATCTCATGGTTATGTGTGTATATCGTCGAATTATCACTAATGACCACATTAGATCCAATTTCAAGCCCACCAGAAAAATCAATATTACAATAATCGCCAATTCTTACGTTTGATCCCATTTTGATTCTTGCAGTAGGTGATTTATGTTTGTGGACTTTTACATGGGCACCAATACTGAATGGTTTCTTTGCGTTTAAATAAAAACGATAATATCTATTACGAATTTTTTCTAGTATAGGGAAATCAAACAGACGAATATTAAGAATTCGACTTAGTACAAAATGTGCTTTATCTTTTAATGTCATTTTATTTATTAGTTAAAGTTTTTTTTGCAATGTAAAATAATTGCCCTTGATTTTCTTTATCTTTCTTTTTTCCCGAATCATACCCAATAACTTGGTGATCAACAATTTTGAATCCAGCTTCTTCTAGAAGTTTTATCATCTCTTTATTTGTAAAACCATGAAAAAATCCTTTGATAGTTTCTCCATTTTTAATTGTTGAAAATAATTTATCGCCAACATTTAGCTTGGGATTTATTATTGAAATAAAAAAGTCTTTTATCGCGTCAAAATATGATCGTTTGAAAGAAAGCCCTTCTCCTAAGTGCCAACGATTGATAACATCAATGAATAATATCCCACCGGGTTTGAGTGCGCGGAATAATTCTTTAGCAGCATCTTTTCTTGCTTGTTTAGAATCAAGGTACGCAATAACTGAAAATAAACACATTATCGCATCATAACTTTCATTTGGGTAGCTAAGTTTACTTATATCTTGAACAGTAACCTCATTTAGATCTTTTGTTCTTGCAATTTTGATCATATTTTCACAGATATCAAATCCATCTACAGTGAATGTTGGAAATGCTCTTTTCATTTTTTCTGCTCGCATTCCAGTTCCACAACCAGCATCAAGAATTTTTAGTGATTTTTCTTTTCTTGACTGAAGAAATTCAATTATTATCTCATCAATGGCATCATTGTATTTTTGACGTTTAAGAGTATTTTTATCGTAGACTTCTGCAATTTCATTAAATCTCTTTACAACAATGTCTTTGTTAGTTTGGTTTTCATTACTCATTTTTTGTTTCTCTCTTTTTTCTTCTTATTCTTTTGGAATTTGTTCTAGAATTGAGCAAGACGGTAGTAAATTTAAGTACTTTGTGGAATTTGATCTATTTCAGATGAATTATCTTGCCTTAAGTGCCTTTGAGATATTGTTTTGAGCTACATAAAGTTCTTAAAGAGTTATTCTTCAAAAATGACTATGATTTCCCTCTCAAAACAGACTAAAGTTGGAGTTGTTGGCCTTGGGTATGTTGGAATTCCACTGGCAAGTCTTGCAGCAAAACATTATGCTGTTCTTGGTTTTGATGTTGATCAATCTAAAGTTGATTCTTTGAATTCAGGCATTTGTCCAATTCTTGATGAATGTGTTTCAACAGATTTTCAAAAAAGTCCTTTTAGAGCAACAACTAATATGAGTTATCTTTCAGATATGGATGTTATTTTAGTTTGTGTTCCAACTCCTGTTGATGATAGTGAAAAACCAGATATGAAATATTTAATCTCTGCAACGAAGAATATCGCAGCAAATTTGAGAAAAGGACAACTTATTGTCATTGAATCAACAATTTATCCTGGAACCACTCAAGAAGTTGTCATTCCAATTTTAGAACAAAATGGACTTGTTTGTGGCGAAGATTTTGGTGTTGGTTATTGCCCAGAGAGGGTTGATCCAGGGAATCCCCAATTTAATGTAGAAAATATTGCACGTGTTCTCTCTACATTTAAAGGAGCACATAATGATTTATTGCATTCTTTTTACCAAGAAATGATTCAAGCTGAGGTAGTAGTACTTAGTGAAATTCGTGCAGCAGAAGCAGTCAAAATTTTAGAGAACACATTCCGTGATGTGAATATAGCATTCATTAATGAGATGGCAAAAAGTTTTGACAACTTTGGAATTAATATCTATGAAGTAATTAGGGGAGCTTCCACAAAACCATTTGGGTTTATGCCATTTTATCCTGGACCTGGTGTTGGTGGGCATTGCATTCCTGTTGACCCATATTACTTAATAGAAAAAGCAAAAAATATGGGATTTAAACATAGTTTCTTGCAAATGGCCCGTGAGATCAATAACTCTATGCCACATTATGTTGCTGAGTTAGTTCAAAATGGATTAAATGATCTGCGTTTACCTGTAAAAGATATTAAAATTGGTGTACTTGGACTTTCATATAAGAGAAATGTTGGTGATCTTCGAGGAAGCCCATCACTTGAAATCGGTAAAATTCTTCAATCTAAAGGAGCAGATGTGTTACATTTTGATCCTTTTGTTTTAGAGAAGAGTTCTGTTTCTAGTGCAAGAGAATTGCTTGCAATTTGTGATGTCATTATCTTTGCTTGTGCACATGATCAATTTAAAGAAATCCAAGTGAAAGATTTTGTGGACTGCCGCGTTCGTTTTATCCTCGATACAAAGAATTTTCTTCCACGCAAAGAGTTAGAAGATGAAGGAATTTATTGTAAGACGTTAGGTTCTTTGTAATATTGTGTTTTACTTCTCAATAAAATTTGTGTTTTTACCAATCATTGTTTTAATGACAGTTTTTATTTCTTCGACTGATAGGAGTTGTGTTCCAAAAACACCAGCAATGTAGAATATTGAGAAGAATACTACACGAAGGATGCTTTGTATCAATATTAGTTGAACATTGTTTGTTAGGAAAAATGCAAGTGCGAATCCAATAGTACCAATTATGATTATTTTAATGAATACTTCATATTCTAAGGAATAATTTAGGTGTTTTTTTAGGTCGTTCAAGAACAACATAAAAAGAATGAAAGAGGACATCCCCGTTGCAATAATTACTCCTAAATATCCTTGATTGAGCTTACTAAATATAATAACTAGAATTATATTTAGTATGAAATTTATTGTATGTGCAATAGTAAAATCAATTGTTGCTTGTTTTTGTCTTCCAATCCCCATGAGAACACTTAAATTGATAACATTTATGCTTGTAAAAATAAACCCTAATATTAAGATGTTTAATCCAATATATCCATTGGCATAGACTTGACCAAATAACAGTTCAAGTAATTGTTTTGATAAAAGAATAAATATTGCTCCAGCGGGAATGTACAGGATAAGAATATATCTGTGAATTTGTCTTAGAATTAATTGAAGTTCTTCAATTTTTTCTTGAGCCCATAGTTTTGAGCTTAATGGAAATAATATTTTTGCAAATGGTCTGCTTAAATGTAATAAGACATCAGCTGTTGGGCCAACAACATTGTATCTTGCAACTTCTGCTAAAGGACTGAAATATACTAGAATTAATGTGTCCATTCTTGCCATAAGAACGCTAAAAGAATCTTTAATTAACATCGGAACTGAAAATTCTTTAATTTTTTTGTTTGAGAACACCCATTAAAGAAAATATCTCCAAAAGTAATAACTGGA
>CAYTOG010000037.1:0-10942 GCA_964439765.1 uncultured Methanosarcinales archaeon | reverse complement strand
GGAATTGCTGTAAAATGGACAAAGTAATCTCCGCCATCTTCTCCTGCTATAAAACGAGGGAAAAAAAGGAAGAGATAGAAAAAAAGTTTCTCCAAAGATTGATGTTGAGTTCACAAAAAGAAAAAGAGAGAGAGAAAGAATTGGTAAAAAAGGCGTTGCTGCAAAACGAGGACCAAAAGTAGATAGAAATACAAGGTCAAAATTAAGAAAAGAGAAGTCTGATAAATACGGTAAAGGAAAAAGTAAAACTGTTAAAAAACCACGAGTTAAAAGAGGAGAAAAAAGAGAGTACAAAAAAGATGCTCCAAAAAGAACTAGAGATAACAAAAGAAAAACTAGAAGTCCAAGATCTAAAGAGACAACAGAACCAAAGACTCCAAGAAGATTACATTCAGCGAAGACATCAAAACCTTTTGATAAAGAAAAAATGCTCAAAAGAGTTGGGAAAAAGAGAGACCCATTAAAACCAAAGAAAGGTGCTAAAAAAAGATGGAGTGATGATGCACCACGAACAAGATCAAAAACTAGTGCTAGAAAACCTTCTTCAAGATCAAGTGGCAAAGGTTCACGTTCTTCTAAGGGCCATAAACCTTTCGATAAAGAAAAGATGTTAAAGAAAGTTGGAAAGAAACGAGACCCATTAAAACCTAAAAAAGGCGCAAAGAAAAGATGGGCTAAAGATTAGATCAGATAATATTTTTAATTTAAAAAAAATAAACTTAATTTTCTCCTAAATATCCAACATACGGATGTGCTTTCGCTTGCAGATCAAAGTATTTCTTGATCATTGCTTGAAAATTAACAGCACGGTAATGTAGACCATCAACATATGTTACTTCTAGTGTTGGTGCCATAATTTTAAGGTACCATTCAGAAAGTTGATTCACAAATTTACTTTTGCTTTTGAATTTATTCTGCCAATCCATATACACAACTGGATTAATTTTAATTTCAATACGAGAATTCGTTAATTGTTTTTTTCTTCCACCAACATCAACATTTACTTCTGTCATATCCCAAGTATGGATAACAACATTGATTTGAAATTTAACAAACTCATTAACACTTTTTGTGAAATCAATGGATATTGTTTGTTCAGCTCCTTTTGGAGAAGGAACTTTATGTTTGTAACCCTTTTCCCATAATTTGTATCCATAATTCTTTCCCCAATCAATGATAGCGGCATATAATGTGTCAAAATCAAAGAGCCCATTGTATCGAACCCGCATTGTGGGACGAGGAATTGTGTGATACCCAAATTTACCCATTTTAAGCTAATAAAGCACCTTAGGGTATTTAAAAAGCTCGATTTCAAAAAATATATACATAATCCATAAAAAGCTATATTATCTACTTAAAAGTACAGATTATTTTAAAAATACAACAAAACTATTGATTATGAAAACATGAGATTGAATTCAAATGAAAGAGAAGCTGCATTTGCAGCATTCTATAGCATAATTGCATCTGACCCATTGAGATATTCGCTTGTACACCAAGATACAAACCAAGCAATTGTTCAAGAAACAGAATACCACCTTAAAGATGCGAGAAGACAACTTAAACTAGAAGATGTAGAAAGATCAAGCGATTCACCACGTCTTTACACACGTCAACAAAGACGCAAATTTTGTGTATGGTTTCCAAATATGGATCCAAGGTTTCGTGGAAGGATAGGATTCCAACAAGAAGAAAAAGAACATCGAGAGTCTCTTAGAGTAAGTAGAAGTATTTCTAAAGGAATTGGTGCCCATTTAAAAAAACAAAGAAAAAAAGATAGGTATACTCTTCCAATATTTTATCAAGATCCAGAAATTTCATTTACCCCATTAACAGGTAAACAAAAAGACAAAATGAGAGGAAGATCACTTCATGAATATGACTCAGAAACAATTGATCTGATGGTTCAACTTTCATGGGCTGAGATTATGGTTCTTGAAAGATGGCACACTGATGAGAAAGATGTAAATCCATTACTTTATTTTGATCCAACAACTAGCAAGATTGAAATTGTTGAATTTATCCCAGTTATTGGAAATTATTCTTACATTGACCCTGGGTCAAGAAGAGAAAGTGGAATTGATGAAGAAAAGAGATTAAGAACAATTTATTTGCCAGAGAGAAGAACAATTGTTGAAAGTGCAACTCTTCTTGGAAGTCCAACAACAAAATATTCTATATTAAAATTAATTGAAGAACAAACTGAACCACAACCAGAACCAGTTGAAGAGACAGAACCAACACCAGATCCAACTAGTTTAGAAGACTTAGCAGCAGATGAAGAATCAAGTGGACAAATGTTTCTATTTGGAAGAGGACAATAACTTCTGTTTTATCTCCTCAAAACGCATTAGATTCTTTTCTTTCAACAAACTTAATCTTTTCTGAGAAATAAAAATACTTTCCAAACAATTCCAAGAACAAGGAAAATGACTAAGTAAAGCTATGTCCTCAAAGCGATGTGAAATATCAAGAAGCCAAGAATCCTTGTTCTTAAATTCTAAACCATCAACCAACTCAGGATTAGTATTATTTACATTAAAATTTGCAAGAAAATAATCAACACAACATTTAGGATAACCAAGTAATTCTCCAAGAAGTTTATCATTCTCTTGTTGTTCAGCGAGTGCAGATAAATACACTTTTTGTTCAACAGGAGAAATATACAACACAAATGCGCCTTCTCGAGGATCATTAAAAGGTATGAGTTCCCCACGATTAGAAAATTTTTCTTCGCTTTTCGACAAAAGAATTTTGAAACGAGATCTAACAAAGAATAACTTGTTTTGTAAACAAAAAGATTCAACCAAAAAAATTTCAGAAGGGAAAAATAACTGACGTACAACTGGTTTCATTCCAGAAAGTAAATACAACATTTCATCTGCTTTAAGTTTGGATCCAAAGATTGAGACTAATTTGCTATATTCCACATTCATAAAAGTTAATTATTATAAATTATTAATATATCTTCTTATCCACAACAAGGCAAATCCTTAACTGTCAACTCATGCATAACAAGCTTTCGATACACAGAAAACGCTCCTTTTCCCAATCCAAGTAATTTTCTAACAAAATAATATCCTTTATCATGAATTCCATTAGCTGCAGGTAGTGTTGACACAAACGAACCACCTAACCCTGCAATATCTAACTGTTTGATAGTTTTCATCCAAGCAAAACTAAATGAATACGCTTTTGCTTCTTCTAGTGCAGCGTCTTCGAGAGTTGAAGTTAATACATGACCAATCTCATGCCCAATTGTGAGCATAACAGAAGCAAGTGATCCTTCCTTAACAAAAATTTCAGAAATAAGGCCCAAGCGACGTCGATTAAATGAAACACCAAGGACACCTGGCTGTGGACAAATTTTGCGAAATGAAGAAGCAGATAATACTGACACTTTAATGTCATCTGGAAATTCTTCGCCCATTAACTTTTCAAAAGTTTCTTTAATTTCTTTTTCAATTTGCAAAGCGTCACCTACAAAAATACCACCTGCTTTTGGCTTGATAAATTCATTTGGACTAAAATTAGTTTCAACATGTGTAAGAGAAGAACTTGAAGCAGACATTAGATCAAATGAAGACTCGATACCACGAACAGCAGTTAGAGACGCACCATATTCTTCCATAATATTTGAGAGATAACTTGAATTCATTCCAAGATCTTGTGGCACATTAGATGGTAAAGAAAACATATCAGAAGAGTATGAAAAGCCAGAGGAAATTTCAGAGGCATAACTTAAACCATTAATATTGTTAGATTGAAGCATTGGCACAACAGCATTATATGTTGGAGCTGGCGCAGGAGAAACAATAGTTTCAAGGGCTGATTGCGCCATATATCCAACTGTCGAACTCTGAGACATATATTCCATTTCTATAGAAAAAAAGCTAATTAAGCTAAAAAACTTGTGGTAAAAGTGTGCCAAAATGGTCAAGAAGGAGTGATTTAGTTTCCCTTTATAGATTCAAAGAAATAAAGAAAAAATGTGATATTGAGAACACTAAAATATAATATATGGAGAATTAAATCAAATTCGGTCATATGGTAAGATATCCCTCTTCCTACAATTGCCAAAGTTAATAAAAATGATATAACATGCAAAATTTCACTAAGTGAGAACTTCAGCATCTAAAGGACACCAAACATACTCAAAATAATTAATATAAATGCAATAATCCCTAAAAATATTCCTAAAAATCCGAACGCATTTACAACTATTTCCCACGTGCTCCAATCTTTCATTACTTCCATAGACCATTCCTCACTTTTTATATCTTCGCACACTTTAAATTATATTTTAAGAAAACAAACAAATATTTAATCTTGTCACATGTATAACATATACTTCAAAAACAATTAAAGAATGAACATTAACTTAAAAAAAGAAACACAAAAAGAAAAAAAACAACTTCACTCTACAGTTAATGCAAAAGTGTATGTTGTTAGAATACCATCAACAAAAGTATATGAATCTGCTTCTGTGAAAGTATAACTATAAGATTCTCCAACATCAAGTAAACTACTTTTAATGCTTGTGTGACCTTGTGTACCAAGTAACATTGCTTGAAGATAATCTCCTTCTCGAGCATTTACAAAATCAATGGTATCGCCAACAGAGATAGTTAATTCATCTGGATCAAATCCTTCATCAACAAATTCAACTGTATGAAGTGAATCATCTACTTCCTCTTCTTCAACTTCTTCTTCAATCTCTTCAGTTTCTTCTTCCTCAGACTCTGTTTCTTCTGCTTCTAACTCAGTTTCATCTGTTTCTGATTCTTCTTCTGTTTCATCCTCAGATTCAGTTTCATCTTCCGTTTCTTCAGTTTCAGCAGAATCTTCAGCCTCTTCTAGACTTTCTTCAATATCAGGAGAATCCACTGCGGTGCATCCACTAACAAGTAAACTTAAAATTACAATCATTGCAAAAATCATTAATGTTGTTTTCTTCACTTATTTCACCTCTTTTTTTATTCTCTACTCAAAAAGTGCTGCAATATCAACAGCAGCTAGCATTGCTGAGAGTTTAACTTTTCGCCAAAACCCGTTCGCACTATGTTCAACTTCATTTGTTGCAAGACCATCACGAATAGCTTTACCAAATGCTAATCCTTGATTTTCTTCGATAAAAGATTGACTAAGAGTTATTGTATAACCAGCATTTTCAATTGTCCCACTTCCAGCTGAGAGAATAACATCATTTTCTACAACTATATTATATTCTAAACTTTCCCCAGAATCAAGAAGAATAACTATTAATACGCTATCATCTCCAACAAACGGTTTTAACATGCCTGGTAACTCCTCTCCTTCAAAAGACGAGAATTCAGAATCTAATTCTGTTATGAATTCATCAAATGGATCCATTTCATCTATTACAGGATCGACTGTAGCTAAAACAATCGAACTAAAAATAATTAACAAACAAAGAATCATTCCAACAATAATACTTTTCTTCATTTTTTTCACCTAACTATCATTCAAATAATTACACACATGTACATTTTTCACTAGCTTCATCAGAACATAGACTTCTTCCAGCATCAGCAAATAAACATTTCTGACTATAACTTGAACAAATATCATCACAAACTCCTTCTTCATGATATACTGTTGCTGAATTTAACCAAGTAAAAAAATCATCATATGAGAAAAGCATACCTGAAATAATTTCTTGAACTTGCACTGTTGCTTCTTCAGCATCAGGGAGTACCGTTTGAGTACAATTTCCTTCTATGCAAGAATAATCATTTCTTTCAGAATCACAACTAAGAAGATTACATTCATCATCAGCACAATCAACTAATCCATCAGCATCATTATCAAGTCCATCTCCACAAGCATCAGATTCTACACAAGTGTAAGTATCTGATAAGAAATCGTCAGGGAACAGTGAAGAGTCTTCGCTACATTGATAATAAGTTGCATAAATCCCATCAGAATAGCAATCAGCTTCAAGTAAATATTTATCATCAATGCATACATCTTCTAAGGTTACTTCGTGACTGCCACAATAACCATCAACTAAAGGATCATCCCCATCGGTGTCTCCACCAACATCACCTGCTAACGTTGCCTCATTAGATGGTTCATCATCACTGTTCATACAATGCGCTTCGCCCATTTCACCACCACAGTAATCTGCACATTCATATACTGCAGCCATAGGAATATTTTCTTCACAATAGGTTTCTAACAAGAAAGATCCATCTAAACATTCATCGCTACCAATAGTATTCCCTTCTTCATCCTTAATTCTACCTACTTCATCAAAGACAATTCCACCATCTGTATCTTCAAAACAATTTGCAACTTGATAATCACCATTACAGATATCATCATAACAAGTATTCTCTGAGACATCACAGGAGAACATTGTATCCATAAAGTTACCAGAACCTTTACTTTCGTCAGAACTAGCAGCTGAACAATAAAAATCATAATCCTCAGAACCACAGATATAATTTGAACTTAAGTCTTCAGCTGAAGAATAATACCATTTTATTCCAAGTGAATCTCCATAGATCACATTTGAAACAAAAGAATCATATTTAGTTAAACTTGAATCAACTCCCCAACCAACTGAATTAATTTTGTTTAAATCAAAAAGAGTAACTTCTGAACTTTGAAAATCAATTCCCTTAGAAGTAATTTCTTCAGAGATGATATTTTCTGAAACACTAACATCAGTACAAGTATCTATATTCATCCCAGTAGTAGTATCAGAGATATTATTTTTTTCAAGAGCCACAACATCGGAATCTTCAACACTTATTGAATATTCTGTTGTACTAGAGATTGTGTTCTCACTCATAGAAATATCATCTGAAAGCATAATTTTAATCCCATATGAACTACTCTGAATTTCGTTTAATGTAACAGAACAACCTGAACAAGAATAAAAATTAACACCAATATCTTCTTCTCCAGCAACGCCAGAAATGGAATTGTCATAAATTTGAACATTTGTATTTGTTGAAGAGTATACTCCTATTTTTCCACTATCAGTAATTGTATTTTGATAAACCTCAATGTCTTCAGTATTTCCTATACTAACACCATACCAATTACCATCAAAAGAGTTATCATATATTACATGGCCAGACCCGTAACGAATTCTAACTCCGTTACCATTTTCTAAACTTCCACCATTATTCATAAAAGTATTATCATGCACAACTCCACTTTCTACTTCATTAAAATATATACCATATTTAAAATCAGAGATTTCACAATTTTTTATTTCGACATTATCTGCAGTAACAGTGATTCCAGTTCCATCTCCTTCACCACCAATTACATACCCCGCACAATCAAAAACAATGCCTTGAGTATCAATTGTTATCCCTTCAGAACAAGTAGTTCCTACAGTCATTGTATAATCTTCACTAAAAGTAGTTCCACAGAATAACATATCTTCTGTTGGAGCAAAACCAACTACGCTTAACAATACAAAAAACAGAAGTAAGACTAATACCAAACCAACACTCTTTTTCATCAAGTAAAAATTAAGTTCTAGTCCTATATAAACATTACTCGAATACAATACTAGAATTGTTCACACTTAATGCTTATTTTGCATATGAACATAAATCCACATTAACAAAAGGCCAATTAAAAGTCCTTGAAGAAATCCACTAATAAAGGAACTATCATTTACAGAAAGCCCAATTGTTGCAAGAAAATTTTCAGCAATACCTTCTTCAGAAACATCATCGAAATATATTCCAATTTCACTCATTTCAAGAGCATATTCATAATACAATAAAGCAGAATAAAGGCTTTCTTCTTCCTCTGCTAAGTTGGATGCAAAAAGATAATATGAATAACCTAAAATTGGAAATTGATTTTCATCAGTATTACGAACTATTGTTCGAAGAACAGCTTCTTTTTTTCCTTGTAGATATTCGCCTGAAACTTCTGTTCCAAGGCCCAAACTACTAACTATTGAAGATGATTCTGCTTTTCCTTGTGCAGCTTGAACTAAACATAATTCAAAGTTTTCATCTTCAAGAGCATCTTGTGCCAGTTGAATTTTATCTCCAATATATTCTATATCGTATCCTGAAAAAAAGAGGACAGCATAGCGATACCTTTCTTGTGCTTCGAGAACTTTGGCATAACAAGCATCTTGCAATGCGTCTTCTCCCAAATCTAATTCTTTACCATCCATTGTAAAAAATTCCATCCAAGTAAGAGCAGAAATTATTCTTTCATAGGCATAAGCAAGTGCATATGTGTTATTCTCGATAAGAGCAATAGTCAAATACTCTTCTGCTTCACTAAGACGTTCTTTTACAACCATCTTAGTTTGTAAATCAGAAATAGTCAACAACTCTTCTGTTTCCACTTGTTCTTGCAGTGAAGAAACATTTTCTAAAAGAAGTTCAACTTCTAAAGAAAATTCTTCAGTATCTAATTCTTCTGCATAATATAATTCGTAATGAATGTATACATTAAGACCAAAACACGCACTTGCAGAAGAATAATAATTTTCTTCCTCTCTTGCGTTAGCAGAGTCATTCAAACGAGACTCAATCTCTAAAGCAATTTCAGAATCAATATCGCTTATTTCCTGCAGCAAAGAATGTAAAGTATCACTTCTCTCACAAAGAGTCGTATCCAAACCTTGCATTATTTCTTCATAATTTTCATTAACGTCAAGTTCTCCAACATCAACTGAGTAATTTTCTCCAGTTAGATAATATAACAAGTCAGCAAGATCAACTACTTCAAAAGCTTCGATTCCAAGAACATAACTAGCATATTCATCTAAAGTCAAATAAGGAGAACTAGTATACACTGAATAAGATTCTGGATAATAATCAGTTAGAATAGAACTAGAACTTGAATCAATTTCTACTTCTTCACTAAGGGCACTTAATGGAACAAGAACAGCACTAAGACCTTGCTCTGCGGCTGCTTCAATTTTGCTTTTAACTCCACCAACAGGGCCAACAGTACCACCAGAATTAATTGTTCCAGTTACGGCAATATTTTCATCATGATCTAAATCCATAACAGCAATTGCAGTGAGAGCAGCAGCTGCAGCCCCTGCACTAGGTCCACCAATAATGTTAGTATCAGAATTGATTGTGAAAAAGAAATCATACTTCTCACAGTTAAGTGAAAAATATTCACAAGCCATTTCTTTGGCATAACGAGTTGATGCTTGAGTATCAAGATTTGTTAGAGGAGTAGTATCTAAAAAGACTCTTCCACTTCCATCTTGTAACTCTAAATAAAGGTCAGCAGCTTTACCAATTGTTTCCCCATCTCCATTTGTTTGAACAGCAAGTAATTCTATATGCCGCTCATCATAAGGGCTTGCAAGCACAGGAGAAATTAAGAGTACCAATATCACTAAGAAACTAGATACAAGAAAAATTTTGTTTAAAGAAATACCCATCAACCAATTACACATTGCTTTGGTATTTAAAGATGTTTATCCAAAGAAATTATATTACTATTCAACTCGTTTGATCTGCTTCATATCTCGATACCTAAGGTGCACTTTCTTAGTATTCTTACCATGTCCAATCAACACAATTTCTTTACCCATAGCTTTCACTTTGAACTGTTCACCACCATATTCCACTAAATCACCTTTAGAAAATGCAGGCAGGCGAAACAATGCCGTTACTCGATATGCATCTTTTCCTTTAATTTTAGTATGCAAAGAAGAACTATATTTTACTTCTCCACCAAATCGTTTTTGTAATCGTTTCGCAAGAGCTTTTGTATAATCGTTATCACTGAGGTAATAATCAACTCCATTTTTTACTTTTCTAGTTTGAGATATTGCAATGTTACCAGTTGAAAGATCTTTTTCAACAAAGTCCACAATATCTTGATTGACATCACGTAATTGTAATATCCCTTCAAAGTAAAGTGCATGCTTCCCAACGAGTGAACGTACCATAAGTAATTAAGAAAAAGAGCATTTCATTAAAAGACTTTGGATCATTTAGCTCCACAGACGTTATATTTAATTACTTCAACATAGTGAGCTATGTTTAAAAAGGCAGTTGTGATAATTTCTCTTGGGTTGGCAGTTAATAATACTAAAGAATTATTCAAGATAGAAGGTGTTACCAAAATTTATGGTAAGCAGTTCATTTTTAATAACGTGAGTTTTACAATAAATTCTAAAGAAATACTTGGAGTTATTGGAAAAAGTGGATCAGGAAAAACAACTTTTTTGAATATGTTAGTTGGCCTTACAAAACCAGAGATAGGTAACATTCTATTCCGTGATAAACACTTAATCAACAGCGTTGGTGATGGTGCGCTGAGATCAGTATTTCAAGGAGGCAAAGTTCTAAAGAGAATGTATGGTTTCGCTTCACAAAAACCCAGTTTCTATCCTAATTTAACAGCAATGGAAAATTTAATGTATTTTGGTTCATTATACAGTATTCCAAAAAGGGCACTGCGTCTTAATGCTGAAAGCCTCTTAAAATTAGTTGACTTAGAATATTCTAAAAATATAGTTGCTAAAAGAATGTCTGGAGGAATGCAAAAACGTCTTAACATCGCATGCTCATTAATTCACGACCCAGAAATTCTAATTTTAGACGAACCAACATCAGATTTAGACCCAATACTGAGTAATAGAGTCTGGGAGATTCTAAGAGAAATTAATCAAAAAGGAACAACAGTAATAATTGTAAGCCATAACATTACTGACTTAGAAAACTTATGTGATCGCCTAATTATTCTTAAAAGTGGCAAAATTGCAGCAAGTGGTAGTCCTGAAGAGATTAAATTAAAACATTTCAGTAAAGACTGTATTAACTTACAATCAAAACCAGGAAATTATTCTAAAATCATATCACAACTAAAGAAAGTTGCAGCAAAACATGTAGATCGATGGAAGGAAACAAATGGTAAACTAATTATTGATGTGACAAACACAAGTAAGGTGCTTAAAGAT
>CAYTOG010000036.1:0-11296 GCA_964439765.1 uncultured Methanosarcinales archaeon | reverse complement strand
TTTTTAGAGAAACAAGAAGAAAAAGAAAGACTCGCAAAAGATCAAGTTAAATTGGTGGTGTGAATAAAGTGGTGAAATTCTCTGCAGTTATTTTTGATTTGAATGGTGTACTTATCCAAAGTGAATTTTTAAGTAGAAGGATTGAAAGAGATTATGGTGTTTCTGATTCAATTGTTGTTGCAGCCTTAAAAAAAATAATGCCTAAACTTCGAGAACCAAATGCACCAAGCGCTTGGTCACTTTTTGAACCATATATCAAAGAGTGGAGGTTGCCCTTTTCTGAAGATGAATTTTTTACTTATTATTTTTCTGGAGAATCATTGAACAAAGAATTGTTCGAGTTTGTTAAAGAATTAACACAAAGAGGTATTAAAGTGTTTTTACTTTCAAATAATTTTAAAGAGAGAACAACCCATTATCGAAATGCTTTGCCTGAGTTATTAAAAGTTATTGACAAAGCATATTTTTCTTGGGAAAGTGGTTTTGTGAAACCAGATAACAAAGCTTGGCAGCAAATTATTGATGAATTCAAACTTGATCCAAAGACTTGTTTATATATTGATGATTCAAATACAAATATCACTAGTGCACAGAATTTAGGTCTTATTGCAATGAAATTTTCTAGTATTGAACATCTTCGAGAGACCATTAAATTAGATTAAATCACATTTCACATAGCACCACAACTTTTTTAAAGCAAAGATTTGACTCCAATATTTGATTATGGCGAAAGGACAAGTACACGCAAGTGAATTAGCAAAGAAACAAAAACAAATTTCTGTGGCGGAATTCTTCGAGAAAAATCGCCATTTGCTTGGTTTTGATAACCCAAGGCGTGCACTTCTAACTACCATTAAAGAAGCAGTTGATAATGCTCTTGATGCTTGTGAAGAAGCTAGAATTTTGCCTGAAGTTTTTGTAGAACTTATTCAACTTGATGAAAAACGATTCCGCGTAATTATTGAAGACAATGGTCCAGGGATTGTAAAAAAACAAGTTCCTAATATTTTTGCAAGGCTTTTGTATGGATCAAAATTTCATAAACTTGCACAAACAAGAGGACAACAAGGAATTGGAATTTCAGCTTCAGTACTTTATGGTCAATTAACAACAGGAAAACCAGCAGCAGTTTTGACTAAAACAGACTCACACAAAAAAGCCTACGGTTGTAAAGTAAAAATTGATACTATCAATAATCTACCAAAAGTTACTGATGGGTATGAAGAAGATTGGGATGATAAAGATCATGGGACCCGCGTTGAAATTGATCTTGAAGGAAGTTACCACAAAGGAAGACAAAGTGTTGACGAATATTTGAAGCAAACAGCAATTGTAAACCCACATTGTACTATTATTTATACCGATCCAAATGCAGAACAAATTATTTTTCCAAGAGTGGCTGAATCTCTTCCACCAGAAGCTAGAGAAATTAAACCACATCCTTATGGTGTAGAACTTGGAATTTTATTGAAAATGATGCAACGAACTTCGGAGAAATCACTCTCTGGATTTTTACGCAAGGAGTTTGAGCGAGTAAGTCCACGAACAGTAAAAGAAATATGTGAAAATTCTGCACTTCTTCCAACAATGAAAATAAAATCTATGACTCGTGAACATGCTGATAAGTTAATGAAAGGTATTGCACGCAGTAAAATTATGGCCCCGCCAACGGATTGTATTAGTCCAATTACTGCAGAATTACTTGAGAAAGGTTTACGTAAAGAAATTAATGCAGAATATTACTGTTCAACAACTCGCCCAGCAGCAGTTTATCGGGGGAATCCATTTATCATTGAAGCAGCACTTGCTTATGGTGGAGAACAACCAGGCGATAAAAGTGTTAGAGTAATGCGTTTTGCAAATAGGGTGCCTCTTTTGTATCAACAAGGAGCATGTAGTATTACTGGTGCTGTTCAACAAACAGCATGGCGAAGTTATGGGTTACAGCAGAGTAGGAGCCAACTTCCAGTTGGACCATGCACAATTGTTGTTCATATGGGTTCTGTTTGGGTACCATTTACATCAGAATCAAAAGAAGCTCTTGCAGCATATCCTGAAATTGAAAAAGAAGTTCGACTTGCCCTTCAAGAGTGTGGCCGTAAACTTGCATCATTTGTTCGTAAGAAAAAACGTATTAAAGATGAAGCAAAGAAGAGAGGGTTTATCACTAAATATATGCCTCATGTTGCAGAAGCTCTGCAAGAACTACTTAGTATTACTGATAATCAGAAAAAAGATGTTGAAGATAAACTTGGAGAAATTCTCGAAGCTGATAGAGGAGAATTAAAAGAAATTAAAGTAGATAATCCTGATTATGATCCTGAATTCGCAAAGATTGGTCGTGAAGAAGAGACTAAAGATGATGAGACTGAAGACATAAGTGGATCAAAAGAAGCAAAAAAGAAAAAAGGTCAAACAACTTTAAAATAACTTAAGCTAATAATTATCAAATATAAACAATGGCAGCGAAAAAGAAAACAGTAGAAAATGAAGTGACCAAAAAGATCACGAAAATTGCAAGACAAGTTTACAATAAAATTGTCTTGATAGAAAAACCAGATCTTATTTTGCCAATTCGTTCTCTGTCAAATGTTGCCTATGATGAAAAAGAAGGGTTCTTTCGCATTTTAAGTAAAGAAAAAATACGAACACTTAGTGCAACAACAATTAAAACATTCGCACAAACTCTTCGAATGATGTCACTTTCACGAGACTTAATCTCTTCAGAAGACATGGCAACTAAAAGAGAAGCATATTATGTTTCTAAAAACTGGGGTGATGCACGTTTCAAAGAACAACCTGAATCCGATACAGTAATGGATGATATTGAAGCTATGCTTCGTGTAAACAGAGAACAAATTGGTTTTGTTCCAGAGGAAAAAGGTGGTGCAGTGGCTGGAGAACTTGTTGTTGTTGATAAAGATCGTGATACTGGAAAAGTTCTTGAAATAGATTGCACTAAATTTGGAAGTGGTGCATATAGTGTTCCATCATCAGTTGAACATTTAAAATTTAAAACTAAAGCAAAGTTTGTTCTTGCAATTGAAACATCAGGTATGTTTGAGCGTTTGAATAAACACAAATATTGGAAAAAAGCAAATTGTGTTTTAATTTCAATGGGCGGAGTTCCAACTCGAGCTTGTCGTAGGTTTATTCGAAAACTTGCTGATGAGAAAAAAATACCTGTTTATGTTTTTACAGATGGGGACCCTTATGGATTTGGTTCTATCTATCGAACTTTAAAGGTTGGTTCTGGAAATGCTGCACATATCAATGAATTCTTTTGTGTACCTCAAGCACAATTTATTGGTATAACTCCAGATGATATTGAACATTATAAATTACCCACACATCCACTTAAAGATGTAGATATTAAGAAAATTAAAGATTTGTTGAAGAATGACCCATTCATTAAACATTACAAACCATGGCAAAAAGCACTTGTTAAGATGGGGAAAATGAAAGTTAGGGCAGAGCAGCAGGCACTCGCTAAACACGGACTTAATTATGTGATTGATACATATTTGCCAGAGAAAATTAAGAACAAGAAGACTTGGTTGCCTTAGAGTTATGTTAAAATTCCGCAATTCTTATAAGGTATTATTTCTGTAGTTAATGGTATGAAACAAAGATTTATTCTTGGAATGTTCTTTTTGCTTTTTACTGTTGCAGTTCTACTTAGTGGCTGCACTGCAAGTGATTCTGCAAGTGATTCTGAAGATGAATTACTAATGAGTGTAGATGATGAAAGTTCTACAGATAACGGAGATGATACAATGACAGTTGCAATTTTTGAAACTAATATGGGAGAATTTACATTAGAGTTATTTACTGGCGACATGCCAATTACAACTGGCAATTTTATTAAACTTGCCAATGAAGGATTTTTTGATGGTACAAGATTTCATAGAGTTATTGCAAGTTTTATGATCCAAGGAGGAGACCCTCTTTCTGCTGACACTTCTAAAAGTGATTATTGGGGAACAGGGAGTCCAGGATATGCAATTGAAGATGAACATGTATCTGGAGAAGAGTTATCTAATGTGCGTGGAACAATCTCCATGGCAAATTCTGGGCCAAATAGTGGTGGATCACAGTTTTTCATTAACGTTGTTGATAATACATATTTAGATTGGGATAAAGAACCATCTTCAAGTAAACATCCAGTTTTTGGAAAAGTTATTTCTGGAATGGACGTTGTTGATTCTATAAGTGCAGTATCTGTTGATAGTTCTAGCAAGCCAGTAGAAGAAGTACTTGTTAATTCAGTAACGATAAAAGAACAGTAGGAAAAAAGAAAAATAGGCACGTGAAGCATGGAAATTGACCAAGAGAAAATTACTCGAAATTTAAAGAAACTTTCACATGCAAATATTTTTGATGAGTTATATGCCCATTTGCAATGGAGTAGAAAGTATTCTGGATATGCTAGGCAAGAAACACTTCAGCAACGATTTCATGAGTTACAATGTGAAATTTCTGAAGTTCAAAAAGCGCTTAGTTTGGGAGATAACAAAAACCTTGCTGAGGAATTAGGTGATGCTTTATGGGATTTACTCTTCTTGTTTGTTTTATTAGAAGAGAAAAGTATTGCAAATCCTAAACAAGTAATTCGTGAACGTTTAGATAAACAAGTTAGGCGGATTCCCCATGTTTATGAAGGAAAAATTGTAAGTAAAGAAGAGGAGATGGCTGCTTGGAAGGAAAGTAAAAGAAAAGAGAAAGAAGAAAATAAGAAAAATTTAACGACCTAAATCTTTTTATTAGGTGTTTTTTAAAAAAGTTATTTCTAAGTAATAAATTGAAATAATTGAAATCCACTAGCCACTAGTCAAGTTAAAGTAGATCTTATATTGTTGTTTATCATAAAAAACAGATGGAAATTATTACTCCTGGTATTGCAGAGTTAGCAGGAATATTTGCAGCAGACGGTTGTATGCAAAAAGATTACTTGTGTTTTTGGGGCAATATTACTGAAGACAAAGAACATTATGATACTGTGATAAAATCATTATTTCAAAAAGAATTTGGTATTACTATCAACAATCATGAGAAAAAATCAAATTCAGTTTATGGATTTTATCTTTGTGAGAAAAGAATTCTTCAGTTTTTTAGAAAAGATTTAGATTTTTCTGTAGGAAGTAAAACATATTGTGTGGAAGTACCATTAAAAATAATAAATTCTCAAAATCCTTCTGTTTGGGCAGCATTTATTAGAGGTTTTTGCGATACTGATGGATGTTTGAATTTTGATAAAAGGTTACCTAATGGAGGGGAGGTTAAATTCATGATACATAGATATCCTAGAATTATAATGAAATGTGTTTCTTTTAACATTATTGAGCAAATTTCTTATCTTCTTAATAAATTAGAGATATATCATACAAAAAGAATATCAAAATCATATAGGGTTAATGAAAAAGATGCAATGTGTATTCAGATTTCAGGTGAGTATTGGTTAGATCAATGGATGAAAAAAATCAGTTTTAATAATCCTGTTCAGTTTAGTAGATACGAAATTTTTAAAAGACATGGTTTTGTCCCACCCAATACTAGCTTAAAACAAAGGAAAGTTATTATAAATAACGGTCTAGATCCATGGTACTTGTATATAAAGGGCCTATAGCCTAGTCTGGATAGGGCACAAGCCTTCTAAGCTTGGGACCGGGGGTTCAAATCCCCCTAGGCCCACTTTTATATGCGTCCGTGGCCAAGTGGTTAAGGCAGTCCCCTGCAGAGGGACGGATCGAGGGTTCGAGTCCCTCCGGGCGCTCTTATTTTCTTATACTACAAAGGAAAATTATGGCAATTCATCTCAAACGGAACTTGAACCTACTTTTTTGGAGTCATCTTCTTCAAAGTATGTTCTTTATGACTCCAATTATCACATTATTTTATCTCAATCGAGGATTAACATACCCTGAATTATTTATTATATCAATGTCATTTGGTATTATTAGTTTTCTTTTTGAAATTCCAACTGGGATGATTGCAGATAAAATTGGTAGAAAATGGACAATTATAATTGGTGTTGCGTTATATCTGCCACACCATTTAATCTATTTTTTTGCTCAGGGATTCTGGCAAATATTCATTGGTTTTGCAATGTGGGTTATTGGTTTCGCTTTTTTGTCAGGATCAGTTGAAGCGTACATCTATGACTTACTGAAATTATCTGGACGAGTGCAGGACATGAAAAAAGAATTTGGACGTTACCTTTCAGCTAAGAGGGTCCCATCGTTTATTCTTCCTTTTATTGGTGCATGGGTCGCAAAAGATTTACTCAATTGGCAATTCCAAACACTTATTGCAATCTCATTCTTTTTTGCACTCATCGCGCTTGTTCTTACATTATTCTTAGATGAAGTAAAACATTCTTCTAAAAAAGAAGACTTTAATGTTCTCTTAAAAGATAGTTGGAAACTTTTTATTTCAAATAGCAATTTTCGCCATATTTTTTGGAATTCGGTTTTTGTTTACATCCCCTTCCACATTTTTTGGCGTATATGGCAACCATATCTTCTTGATTACTCTGTGTCTGTTTTAGTTCTTGGAGTAATTGTTGCAACCTATAATATCATTTGTTTCTTTTTGCTACGCCATATACACATTCTCGAACAGAAAATTGGGTTGGAAAGATTAATATTTCTAACAGTTTTATTCCCTTTTTTAGGATATTTATCACTTGCAATAAGTTCTTCACTTTGGATTGCAATAATTGCAATGTATCTTGTGTTTGTATTAAGCATATCTCGAAGATCACTCATATCAGATTATCTTAACTCGCATATTGAGTCACGTAATCGTGCAACAGCACTTTCAATGTTAAATATGCTTCAAGGGTTACTTTCAGCATCAATGATGCTACTCACCGCTGGCCTTACTTTGTACTATGAATATGCTGGGTTGTATGTTGCACTTGTTCTTATTGGAGTTGGATTATTGTTTTTTCGATTGAAAGATAAACATGTAGATAATGGTCATATCGATCAGAATGTTATTGATAATTATGGAGATTTCACGAAAGCTTCTTAATGTACTATCTCTTTTTCTTTTTCTATGAATAAAACACTATCTTCAGTAGATCTTGCTGCACTGGTTTCTGAGTTTCAAATACTTGGTAGGGCCAAATTACAACAGATTTACCATCCTTCAAAAACAGAATTCTGTTTACATTTTCACGTTCCTGGTAAAGGGAAACAGTACATGCGAATTATTGCTGGAAAAATGATTAACTTTGCATCTGAAAAACGCTCGACTCTAAAACCATCTGGTCTTTGCATGCTTCTTCGAAAACATATCACTGGTGCAATTGTTGAAAAAGTGTGGCAAAAAGATTCTGAAAGGATCATTATTTTTGATTTTATTCGAGGAGAATTAAAATTTCATCTAGTCGTAGAATTATTTTCTAAAGGAAATGTTGTGTTGTGCGATGAAAGTTGGAAAATACTCGCACTGCAGAGTTGGCAGTTACGTGAGAGCCGAAGTGTGAAAATGAAAGCACACTATCAATTTCCTCCAGAACAATTTAATTGGAAAACATGCTCAGAGAAAGAGTTTACTTCCTTAGTTCAGCAAAGTGAAAAGAAAAATCTTGCAACAACTATTGCAACTGAGCTAAGTGTTGGGGGAGTTTTTGCGGAGGAATTATGTTTGCGCGCATCTGTTGATGGAAAATCAATTGCAAAAGATTTGGCATTAAGTGATGTCAAGAAACTATTTGTTTCTTTAGAATCTTTGCGCCAGGAAATTAATGAAGCCAAAGGTTATGTGTATGAGAAAGATATTTCAGCCATTTCATTATCGATTGCTAAAGTTGGACAATTGCTTGAGACAAAAGAAAGTATTAGCTTAGCTTTGGATTTAGTTAATCCTCTTGTGAAGGTATCTCCTTATGAGAAAAAAATAGCTAAGGTTGGAAATATAATCTCTCGGCAAGAAGAAACAATTTCTGAAATGAAACAAAAGGTAGTGGATGATTCTCGCAGAGGTGAATTAGTTTATGAGAAATATGCAGATATAGCGAAACTTCAAGATATTATAACTTCTATGCTCAAGACAAAAGAGTGGTCTGAAGTGAAGAAAGAATTGCTTTTGCAGAAGAACATTATTTCTGTGGATTTGAAGAAAAAATGTGTAGTATTGGATTTGTAGATTCTGTTACAATCATTCTAGTTTGTCAAAGTTTTTAAGCACTGTTTTTCGTGATTGTTGTATGGGGTGGAGTAAAGGTGGTGTGCTACCAAGTCAACTATTGCGTAGCATGATAGATTCTAAAAGAATTTCATCTAATATAGATCTACATAGGCACATTCAGCCAGCAAGCCTTGATATGCCTGTCGGAGATATTGCTTGGGAGATGCAAGGAGTTGTTCTTCCAAGACCAGGAGAAAGTGTCTCTGAATTAATTAAAAAATATCGTGTCCCTTCTGTGAAATCAATTGATTTAACTAAAGGCACTATTCTTGAAAAAGGTGCAACCTACCTAATTCGTTCAGCAATTCGTTTAAATCTTGATAATGAAATTAATTGTGAAGCAAGTCCTAAATCTTCTATTGGGCGAATTGATTTACATACAAGAACTGTTGTTGATGGTGGACAATTATTTGATAGTATCCCTAAAGGATATTCTGGTTATGTCTATTTTTATGTTGTTTCTCATAGTTTTCGTGTGTATATTGAGTCAGAAATTCCAGTCATGCAACTTCGTTTCCGGAGCGGAGAGGCGACACTAGATTACCTAGAGACCAAGATGCTAGGGGAGCTTCATGGATTTGTCTTTGATAAATCTGGAACCAACACTCCCCTACGCATCACTCCTCAATTTCCAGGAGCACTGCTCACTCTTGATTTGCAAAGTTATGACATTGTTGGATGGTGGGCAAAACATACTCAAAGACCAATTTTTATGACCAAACAAGATAATCCAATCTCTGAATATTGGAAACCAATTCGCCGAACTAAAAAAGGATCACTTCATGTACCTCAAGGGCAGTTTGGTATTTATGTAACTAAAGAAGCAGTGGCGTTTCCCCCATTCGTTAAGAATAAAGATTCTCAAAATCAAGGACTTGAACCCGGGTTTAGTGGGGTTATGATGATTTATGATCCAACTGCAGGAGAATTTCGTGCTCACTATGCTGGATTTTTTGATCCAGGATGGGGCTGCAGGTTTAAAGATTCAAAGAAAAGTTCAAAGAAAAATCTACTCCCTTGGAAAAAATCATCTAAACAAAAAAGAGGTGCAGTAGGAGTTCTTGAAATTAGAAGTTATGAAAAAGACAGAATTTTAAGAGATGGAGACCCTATTTGCCGTATGGTGTATGAGAGGTTACTTGAAGTTCCTGATATTATTTATGGAATGGGTGGGCTAGGCTCTAATTACCACTTGCAATCCGGCGCTAGGCTTGCTAAATTTTTTAAGTGAAATTCTTTCTATTAAGTTTTAAAATAGGTTAAAATCCTAACGCTTGAACTTCTGCAATTAGTTTGATATATCTCTCTTTCCATTTTTTCAATGCCGCTTGACTATTTGCAAGATTAATATTGTCCTTACTATGTGCATAATAACACATCCCATCGGTAGTTTTTGAAGTAGGTGCTTGACTTGACATATAGCCACTCCCAATAATGTTTTGGATTTCAAATACTAAGTCATCAAAATCATTTAGAATATTTGTTCTTTTAATCTTTGAATTCCGATCTAAACTGCCTCTAATTCTTTCTAATTTTTCCAATATTTTAGTTCGTTTATCTCTTAGAACACCTAGTTTAATTACAGATTTGAACAAAAGATCAACAGATTCTTCAAAATCTCTTATATATTTTCTAAGAAAACGCTTCATGCCGTAACTTATTTTAGCTTCTTCTTCTGCTGTTGGCCCTTTTACTTGTGTGATTTTTGGGTTCATGTTTGTTGATATTGGTTTTTATGTTTATATTTTTTTGGATATACCATTCAGATACGAAAACTTAAATAGCTTGAATACGATCATTCTCTTTAAATGGTATCAACAGTAACACCTTGGGAAGTAAAAGGGAAAATCAATTATGAAAAATTGATTAAACAGTTTGGTCTGAAACCAATGTCTAAACTGAAATTGCCAAAAGTATTTCTAGAGAATTACTTATTTCGCAGAGAACTCGTTTTTGCACACCGCGGGTTTGATAAAATATTAGATGCTATACTTAAGAAAAAACAATTTGCAATGATGACTGGTCTTATGCCATCTGGTAAGTTTCATTTTGGCCACAAAATGGTGGCAGATCAAATTATTTTCTATCAAAAACTTGGAGCAAAAATATATCTCACCGTAGCAGATATTGAAGCATACAATTCACGAAGTCCTGATTTGAAGAAGTTACATAAAGTCGCATTGGAAGAATATCTTACAAATTATGTGGCTCTTGGTTTAGATTTATCTAAGTGTGATTTTTATTTTCAATCTAAGCGTTCAAACGATGGAAAAAAATCAAATGCCTATTACTCTTTATCCAGTATGCTTGCAAGACATATGACATTTAATGAGTTCAAAGCAGTTTATGGAACAGTTGACCCAGGGAAGATGGCAGCATCACTTCTTCAAGCAGCAGACATGTTGCATCCACAAATTCCCCCATTTAGTAAAAAACCAATTCCTGTTGTAGTTCCAGTTGGCGCAGATCAAGATCCACATTTGCGTCTTGCACGAGATTTGGCTAAACGATGTAAGTTACATTCATTTATTCCACTCAGTTCAACTAACCATAAATTTATGCTTGGTTTGAAAGGAGGAAAAATGTCATCTTCAGATTCCACTTCTTACATAGCACTTACTGATGACAGTAAAGAAGCCGCCAGGAAAGTGAAAAAGTATGCATTTAGTGGTGGGCGTGCAACATTAGAAGAACACCGCCGATTAGGGGGAAATCCAGACATTGATGTGCCATTTCAAATGCTTCGTTTTGGTTTAGAACCAGATGATGAAAAGTTGCAAAAATTGTATGATGAATATAAAAGTGGGAAATTACTCAGTGGGGAGTTGAAAAATTATTTAATAGAAAAACTCACTATCTTTTTAGAAGGACATCAAAAGAAACGAAAGGCAGCAAAAAAAAACAAGTTGCTAAATTCATGAAAGATAATTGATTGTAAAACCTTTTATAATTTTTTTTGTTTTTTTTGATCATGGTCATATATGTTTCATCACCACAATGTTTATTAGACAGTTCATACTACTGTCTAGATTAAGAAAAAAAGTTTAATGATGAATGATTTAAACTTTAAGAGAAAACTACAGGTTTTTCAAACTTGAAC